>CAMFLJ010000281.1 GCA_945957335.1 uncultured Actinomycetes bacterium
TTCTTTCCAGAATGCGCAGTGCTGACTGTCTGAATCAACCGAAAAACAAAATGCAGGCGGACTACCTGGACGGCATCAAGGACCAGCCGCACGTGATCTCGGCCGTGTACATGAAGCAGGCCGGCATGAAGGTCGTGGGCGAGCTGTTCGCCAGCGGCGAGATGCAGCTGCCGTTCGTGCTGCAGTCCGCCGAGACGATGAAGGCCGCCGTCGCCTACCTCGAGCCGCACATGGAGAAGGACGACTCCGGCGGCAAGGGCCGCATCGTGCTGGCCACGGTGAAGGGCGACGTCCACGACATCGGCAAGAACCTCGTCGACATCATCCTCACCAACAACGGCTACGAGGTCGTGAACCTCGGCATCAAGATCTCGATCGCCGAGATGATCGAGAAGGCCACCGAGGTCAAGGCCGACGCCATCGGCATGAGCGGCCTGCTCGTGAAGAGCACGCTCATCATGCGCGAGAACCTCGAGGAGCTGAACGCCCGCGGCCTGGCCGAGATCCCGGTGCTGCTCGGCGGCGCCGCGCTCACGCGCAGCTACGTCGAGCGCGACCTGCGTGAGGTCTACGAGGGCCGGCTCTTCTACGGCAAGGACGCCTTCGAGGGCCTGCGCGTGATGGACCGCCTCGGCGAGATCAAGCGCGGCGCCGACGACGACCCGGCCTGGGGCCGCGAGCCCAGCGAGAGCCGGGTGCCCGCCCGCACCGGCTCGCAGGCGGGCGACGACGAGGGCCCTTCCGAGCCGCTGCCCGACCGCTCCCCCGACGTCGTCGCCGACAACCCGGTGCCGAAGCCGCCGTTCCTCGGCGCCAAGGTCGTCAAGGGCATCCCCCTCGACGACATCGCGAGCTACCTCAACGAGACCGCCCTGTTCCGCAACCAGTGGCAGTTCCGCCCCGAGGCGAAGGCCGACGGCTCGACCGAGACCGACGAGGAGTTCAAGGCCCGCATCCGGCCGATCCTGCGCTCGCAGCTGGCCGAGGCCAAGGCCTCCGACATGCTCGTGCCCCAGGTGGTCTACGGCTACTTCCCCGCCAACTCCGACGGCGACGACCTCGTCATCTGGACCGACGAGTCACGCACCGCCGAGCAGGCCCGGTTCCACTACCCCCGCCAGCAGAAGGCCCCGTTCCTCTGCATCGCCGACTTCTTCCGCCCCATCGACTCGGGCGAGGTCGACTACGCGGCCTTCCACATCGTCACCATGGGCCAGCGGGTCAGCGACGTCACCGCCGACCTGTTCTCGCGGAACGAGTACCAGGAGTACCTCCTGGTGCACGGCCTCGGCGTCGAGATGGCCGAGGCTCTGGCCGAGTACTGGCACCGCCGGGTGCGCGAGGAGTGGGGCTTCGCCGACGAGGACGGCCCGTCGCTCGCCGGGCTGTTCCGCCAGCAGTACCGGGGTGGCCGCTACTCGTGGGGCTACCCCGCCTGCCCCGACCTCGAGGACAACATGACCGTCGCCGGGCTGCTCGACGCCGGCCGCATCGGCATCGAGGTCAACGAGGAGACCGGGTTCCAGTACCAGCCCGAGCAGACCACCTCGGCGCTGATCTGCCACCACCCGCAGGCCAAGTACTTCGTCGCCCGCTAGGGCGCGGAGGTCAGTCGGAGAGGCGGCGCTTCAGCTCGGCGACGTCGCGCATGACCTCGCCGCTGTCGAACGGCGCGTCCCACGCCGCCCCCGCGCACTCCCGGTACACCCGGTGCACGTTGGCGGCGAGGCGCCACGGCTCGTCCCAGCGGGCGTACTCACCGAGATCGATCGTGGCGCAGCAGTCGAGGACCGACAGGCCCTGCTCCCACCCCGCCCTCGACGCGTCGCGGACGTCCTCGAGGTAGCGGCGGGCCGCCTGGAGGCCCTCGATGCCACACACCGGGCCGTGGCCCGGCACGACGTGGTCGGGGGCGAGGCCCTCGACGCGGCGGATGGCCTCGATCCAGCGGTCGGTGCTGCCCTCCCACCCGATGGGCGTGCAGTTGTGGAACAGCACGTCGCCCATGAACACGACGTGCTCGTCGACGAGGTGCACGACGAGGTCGCCCTCCGTGTGGGCGGGGCCGACGTGCAGGAGCTCCACCGCGAGGCCGTCGAGGTCGAGCGTGACGTCGCCGTCGACCACCTGCGTCGGCGGGGTGAGCACGACCTCGGAGAAGTCGAAGTCGGCCCACTCGTCGTGGATCGAGCGCAGCGCCTCCGGCGGATCGGCCATCGTCCGGATGGCCTCGGCCCGCTCCGGGGCGAAGTCGGCGAAGCGATCGGCGCAGCCGCGGTGGGCGATGATCTCGGCGCCCTCGAAGACCTGGTTGCCCCAGCAGTGGTCGCCGTTGTGGTGGGTGTTCACCAGCCGGTCGGGAGCGTCGGGGTGCACCTCGGCGTAGAGGCCGGCGAGCTGCCGGGTGAGGGGCACGTCGTAGAGCGAGTCGACGACCAGGCCACCGCCGGCGGCCACGAGGCCGGAGTTCGACCAGCCCGTGCCCCGGCGCGGCTGCTCCGCGGCGTAGGCGTGCTCGGACAGGCGCCTCAGCGCCAGTCCCGGGCTCACGCCGACTTGCGGCGGGCCGGCGCCTTCTTGGCCGCGGCCTTCTTCGCCGCCGCCTTCTTGGCGGGGGCCTTCTTCGCCGTCGCCTTCTTGGCCTTCGGGGTGGGTTCGTCGACGTCCTCGTCCTCGGCGTCGTGGGCGGTCGGGTGGCGCTTGCGCGCCTCCTTGGCCGCGGCGACCGACGCCTCGAGGGCGGCCATGAGGTCGACCACCTTGTCGGGCTGGATCTGGCTGACCGTCGCCACGACCTCCTCGCCGGCCGCCTTCTTCTCGATCAGGTCGAGCACGGCGTCCCGGTAGGTGTCCCGGAAGCGGTCGGGCTCGAAGTCGGCGGCGAGCGACTCGACGAGCTGGGAGGCCATCTCCAGCTCCTTGGCCGAGATCTTCACGTCGACCACCTCGTCGAGCTCGTCGATCGAGGCCGGGTCGTTGATCTCGTCGGCGTAGACCATGGTCGAGAGCAGCAGGCGGCCGTCGCTCGGCCGGATGGCGGCGAGGTACTGCTTGGTGCGCAGCACGAAGTGGGCGATGCCGACCTTGCCCTGCTCCTCCATGGCCCGGGCGAGCAGGGCGTAGGGCTTCGACGACTTGTCGGGGGCGAGGAAGTAGGCCGAGTCGTAGAAGATCGGGTCGATGGCCGAGAGGTCGACGAACTCCTCGATCTCGATCGTGCGGACGGCCTTGGGGTCGAGGGCGGCGAGCTCGTCGTCGGAGACGGTGACGTAGGTGCCCGATGCCAGCTCGTAGCCCTTCACGATCTGGTCCCAGGGCACCTCTTCGCCCGTCTCGGAGTCGACGCGCTTCTGCTTGATGCGGGCGCCGGTGCGCGCGTCGAGCTGGTTGAAGTGCACGGTCTTGCGGCTGACCGCGCTGTACAGCTTCACCGGGATGTTCACCAGGCCGAAGCTGATCGACCCGCTCCAGATCGCACGGGGCATGACGCTCTCCCTTCCCACCCGGGCCACGAAGGTAGTCGGGCCGCGCCTCGCCCCGGTGCGACCGGGCGGCCCCCGATCGGCCTACGACAGCAGGGCGCGGGCCACCAGATCGGTGCCGAAGGCTGTGATGATGGCGAGGTAGAGCAGGCCGGTGGCGGCCATCACCGCGGAGTAGGCCCGTTCCTTGAGGGCGAGCCGGGTGGTGACGAGCAGGCCGATGGTGGTGACCGCGCACGCCACCCAGAACCAGCTGAGCAGGCCGTCGTAGCCGTCGTCGATGGTGCCGTCGAGCGCCGAGATCATGCCGGTGGGCACGAGCAGCAGGGCGACCTGCGGGAACCACAGCCACATCGTCCAGTCGACGAGCTCGAGCAGGGCGCCACGGGCCAGGCCGGGCTGCACGAGGTACCAGTGGCCGAGGAGCATGGCGTCGGTGATGACGCCCATGAAGGCGGCGCCCACCACGAACCTCGACACCGCCAGCCAGGTCGGGCCGCCGGCGGCGACACCGGCGGCGATCACGCCGACGAGGCCGATCACCGCGGGGACGAGGTCGAGCCAGGGGTTGAACTCCTTGGCGTCGAGGTCCTTCTCGGCGGCCTCGCGCTCGATGCCGGTCATGGCCGCGACCCGGGCGGTACGCGCCTCGGCGAGGGCGACCTGGCCGCGGACGCCGGCCTTGCGGCGCACGATCGACTGGGCCAGCGCCACCCCGGAGGTGATCACCACCAGCACCGATGCCGCGTCGCGCACGGGCTGCGGGTCGAGCACGAAGATGCCGACGTAGGCGGCGCCGGCGGCCATGAGGATGTAGGTGCCGCGCATCGTCCAGCCGTAGCCGAGCGACACCTCGCGGCGGCGGGTGGTGATCCAGAGGAAGAACAGGCCGCCGGTGGCCCACTGGAGCAGGACGGAGGCGGCGTCGAGGTCGATCACGGTGGCGGGCGGTCCGGGGCTCAGGCGTCGACGGCGACGAGGCGGTGGTCGGCGCGGTTGAGGGCGTCGGGGCCGTGCTCGGTGGCGACGACGATGTCCTCGAGGCGGAAGCCGAAGCGGCCGGGCAGGTAGATGCCGGGCTCGACGGAGTAAGCGTTGCCGGCGACCAGCGCGTGGCGGTTGCCCGAGACGATGTAGGGGTCCTCGTGCTCCTCGACCCCGATGCCGTGGCCGGTGCGGTGCACGAACCACTCGCCGTAGCCGGCGTCGGTGATGATGTCGCGGGCCACGGCGTCGACCCGCTCGGCCGTGGTGCCGACGTGGCCGGCGGCGACGGCGGCGGCCTGGGCCTCGTGGAGCACGGCGTAGACCTCGGCCATCTCGGCGGTGGGCTCGCCGGTGACGACGCAGCGGGTGATGTCGGAGCAGTAGCCGGCACCGCCCTCGGCCGCCATGGTGCCGCCGAAGTCGCAGAGCACGACCTCGCCGGGGGCGATGACGCGCTCGCCGGGCT
>CAMFLJ010000282.1 GCA_945957335.1 uncultured Actinomycetes bacterium
GTGGGGAGGTGGCGCGCTCTTCGACCTCGGCGTGCATCCCCTGGCCCTCGCCCTGCTCCTGGCCGGCGACGACGAGCCCACCTCGGTCACCGCCGTGCTCACGTCGTCGGCCGACGTCGTGGTCGACGACCACGCCGAGGTCGTCGTGACGTTCGCATCGGGCCTGCAGGCGCGGGTCGAGGCCAGCTGGCGCCACCACGACGTGGTGTGGGACCTCCAGGCGTCGAGCGCCACGGGCGTGGTCCGGGCGGGGTTCTTCCCTCCCGAGCTCGAGCGGGACGGCGAGCCGGTCCCCTTCGGCTCCGGTGCGCCGGCTGGGGTCGACCCGCACGTCGTCGACCTCGGCTACGTGCAGCAGATGCACGCACTGGGGGCCCTGGGCCGCGACGGCGTGGCCCCGGAGATGAACGCCGGCTTCGGCCGACGGGTGCTCGACGTCGTGTGCGGGGCCTACGCCTCGGCCGGCTCGGGCGGTCCGGTGCCGCTGCCGTTCGCCGGGCCGCGAGACGCCACGCCGCTCTCGCTCTGGCGCTCCTGAGGGCGCCCCCGCAGGAGCCAGCCGCTGACCACGGCCGAGAGCAGCAGGGTGATGCCGGCCCAGCGCATCGTGCGGGTGAAGCCCTCGACCGCGTCGAGCTCGACGGCCGCCGCGAAGGGGGCGCGCAGATCCTCGTCGAGGCGGCCGAGCGCCCGTTCGAACACGTCGCCGCCGAGTGCGAGCTCGTCGGCGTCGACGTCGACCCCGGTGGCGTCGGCGACCTGCTCGGCGGTCGGCGTGCCCTCGCGCTCCGGCAGCCCCTGGAGGCGGTGGGCGCCCACGCCCAGGTAGGTGGAGGTGCCGATGGCGACGGCCAGGGCGGTGCCGGCGAAGCGGGCGAGACTCGAGGCGCCGGCCGCCTCACCCATGCGCGACTGCTCGACCGACAGCACCGACGGACCGGTGACGCACGCGTTGGCGATGCCGGCGCCGATGCCGCAGATCGCGAGCGGCAGGAGCAGCGAGTCCTCCGAGGCCGAGGCGGTGGTGCGCGACAGCACGAGGAAGCCGGCGGCCATCAGGCCCATCCCGACGACGACGGGCACGGCCCGGCCGAAGTGGCGGCCCAACCACCCCGCGGACCATCCGAGGAGGGCCAGGGTGGCGGCGAACGGGATGAGGGCACCGGCCACGTGCAGGGCCGACTCGCCGAACACCGCCGCCGACCGCACGTAGATCCCGAAGAAGTAGAGGAGCCCGAGCATCCCGAGCGCGGAGGAGAACGTGGCCAGGTCGCCGCCGAGCACCACGCGGTCGCGCAGCAGCGAGGGGTGCAGCAGCGGTGCCTCGCTGCGGCGCTCGAGCCAGGTGAACACCACGGCGAGCACCGCGGCCACCCCCACCGCCGCCGCTGTGGCCCACGGCGCGCCCCACACCCGCCCGCGCTCGGCCAGCACGACCACCACGAACACCCCGACCACCGACAGCACCGCGCCGAGGCGGTCGTGCAGCGGCTCGCCCTCGGGCTCGGCGGGCTGGGAGCCGACGAGGGCCACGGTGGCGGGCACCAGCGCGAGGGCGGCCACGAGCACGAACAGCCATCGCCAGCCCAGCGTGTCGCCGAGCAGGCCACCCACGAGCGGCCCCACCCCGAAGGCGACGGCGAAGGCGGTGCCCCGCACGAGCAGCGCCCGCCGCTCCTCGTTGCCCCGGAGGGTGGTGGCGATGACCTCGATCGACGAGGGCAGGAGCAGGGCGGCACCGAGCCCCTGGACCGAACGGGCCCCGACCAGGACCCACACCGACGGCGAGACGGCGGCCACGATCGAGCCGGACGCGAACACCCCACACCCGATCCCGAAGACCCGTCGGCGCCCCCACCGGTCGCCGAGGCGACCGCCGACGAGGGCGAACGAGGCGGCGACGATCAGGTAGGCGTTGACGACCCAGCCGAGGGGTACCGCACCCACGTCGAGGTCGTCGGCCACCGAGCGGGCCACGACACCGAGCGCGGTGGTGGTGATGCCGACCGCCGTGACGGCCAGCACCACGGCGACCAGCCCGACGGGGCGGGCCGGGCGGGACCCGGCCGGGCGGGGCACCGGGCGACTAGCCCTCGGGCTCGGGCGGGTGGGCGCCGGCCCGATCGGTGCCGACCGGGAACTCCAGGGAGGAGGCGACCTCGCGCATGAGCTGGGCCAGGCCGTTCACGAGGAGCTGCGGCTCCCCGCCGGCCTCGGCGACGTCGCGCAGCACGGGGCGCACCGAGCCGGTGACGAACTCGCCGAAGGTGGCGATGAACGCGGCCGCGATGGCGCGGCCCTCCTCGGTGTCGGACAGCACGGCGCGCTCGATGAGCTCGTCGTCGTCCCAGCCCTCGGGGCCCTGCTCGTCCTCGACCTGCCGGCCGTCGCCCTGCTCGCTGCCGTCGTCCATCACGCCTCCGGGTCGCCGTGAAGTCTCTCACCCTCGTCGGGCGCGCGGGTCAAGGGACCAACGGCCCCTTGTGCTGGTACAGCCGTCCTTCCCGGGCGGTAATGTTCGCCCCGGCGGGCAACACCCACGGCAGGAGCTCCGATGGCGCCACCGGAACACGACACGAAGGCCTCGACGGCAGCGCCGGCCGACGACATGGCCCGCCCGCTGGCCGACGCCGGGCTCGACGACCGCATCATGTGGGACGTCGTCGAGGCGGCACCCGACGGCATCGTCATGGCCGACCTCGCCGGCAAGGTGCTGCTGGTCAACCAGCGCACGGAGGACCTCTTCGGCTACGACCGCGGCGAGCTCCTCGGCAAGTCGGTCGACATCCTCCTCCCCGACGGCCTGCGCGACGCCCACGCCGCCCACCGCGCCGGCTACGCGACCAACCCGCACACCCGGTCGATGGCGGCGGGCATGGAGCTGCTGGGGCGTCGCCGCGACGGCTCCGAGTTCCCGGTCGAGATCAGCCTCAGCCCCGTGAGCAGCCCGGGCGCCACCGCGGTGATCGCCACGATCCGCGACGTCACCGACCGCCTCGCCATCGAGGTCGAGAACCGCCGCATCCGCCACCAGCTGCTCGTCACCGAGGACCGCGAGCGCATCGCCCGCGACCTCCACGACACCGTGATCCAGCGTCTCTTCGCCGCCGGCATGACCCTGCAGGGGGCGGCGGCACGCGTCGACGACACCGAGGCCAGGGCACGCGTCGAGCGGGCCGTCGACGAGCTCGACGCCACGATCAAGGAGATCCGCCAGGCGATCTTCGCCCTCCAGGCCCCGCCCGACGGCGGCCCGGGCCTGCGGGGTGAGCTCGTCCGCCTCACCAACGAGCTGCGCCCCGCGCTCGGCTTCTCGCCGCGGCTCCAGTTCGACGGCGCCATCGAGGTCATCGACCCGCTCGTGGCCGAGAACCTCGTGCCGGTCCTGCGGGAGGCGCTGAGCAACGTCGCCCGACACGCCGGTGCGTCCGAGGTGCGGGTGATCCTCACCGCCCACGACGAGGTCGCCCTCGAGGTGCTCGACGACGGCGTGGGCGTGCCCGACTCCGTCGTCGGCGGCAATGGGCTGGGCAACCTCACCGCACGCGCCGAGAAGCTCGGCGGACGGTGCGCCGCCCGCCGACGCGAGGGTGGGGGCAGCGTGCTCGAGTGGCGGGTGCCCGCCCACCCCCGGTCGGACTAGGCCCGCACCACCACCGCATAGGAGCCGATGCCCACCAGGCGGTCGCCTTCGATCGCCTGGCCGTCGACGGTGAGGGTCCGCACCGTCCCGTCGAGGTCGTCGGCCTCGAGGTCGTCGAGCGTGCCGAGCGCGGTGCCGTCGTCGGCCAGCACCAGCCGGCCGAGCGGGTCGAGCGAGCCGTCGACGGCGCGCTGCTCGGGGCCAGGCTGCGGGAGGCGCAGGGCGTCGGCGCCCTCCACGGTCACGGCGTCCGGGCCGAGCGCCTTCACGGCGTCGACGGGCAGGACCGGTCGGTCGCCCTTCACCATCAGCCCGACCACCCGGCCCGCCTCCGGGTCGAGGACGACGGCCTCGACCTTGCCCACCTGGCGGGCCTCGACCACGTCGAGCACCGGCCGCCCCTTCAGCTCCCGTGCCCTCATCGTGCGTCCTCCGACATCGCCCGGAAGCCGGCCACGGCGGCGCCGAAGCCGCTCAGGTCGTCGCGCACGAAGTGCCGCACCGACGCCGGCACCACCACCGCCTGCTCGGAGGCGGCGGCCATCGCGTCGATGGGCAGGAGGAGGCGGTGGCCGTTGGAGGGAAGCGACGGCGACGGTTCGATCTCGAACCCGACGACCTGGGCGCGGGTGCCCGTCTCCAGCACCACGTCGACGATCCGGCCGAGGGTCTGGCCGTCGTCGGTGACGAGCGGCAGGTCGACCGTCTCGTGGCCGCCGTCCGGTGCGAGGTCCTGCGGTTCGGCGAAGGCGTCGGGGCCTGCGACCATCACCGCGTCGGCGCCGACCGCGTGCACCGAGGGCCACGGCAGCGTCTCGCGCCGGGGACCACCGAGGAACCCCGGGTTGCGGAGCGTGAAGCCCACGAGGACGCCACGGCCCAACCCGAGCACCACGTCCTTGAGCTCCCCCACCCGGTCACCGCCGAGCGTCACCACCGGCCGCCCGATCAGGTCGCCGGCGCGCACGAGCACGTCGTTCACGGCTCACCTCCCGGACGGCGCACCGAGTCGACGCTCAGGACGGAGCCCGAACGGCGGCGGCGCTGGAGGGCCACGAGCCCCACCACCACCGCGAGCACCAGCACCACGAGGAGCAGCCAGAGGAGGTCCATGTGGGGGTTCCTTCCCACCCGACGGACGGCGATGCCGCATCACCGCGCTGCTCCCGTGCCCCCTCGGGCGGCCGCTCCCGGCGCGGCGCTGCGAGACTGCCGGCCATGGAGAGCATCGCCGCCCGCTACCGCTGTCTCTTATACACATCTCCGAGCCCACGAGACTAAGGCGAATCGCG
>CAMFLJ010000283.1 GCA_945957335.1 uncultured Actinomycetes bacterium
ACGATGGTGCCGCCCGAGGTGACCGCCAGGCGCTGGGCGCCGGCCCGGGGGCGGACGACGCCGTCGATGCGGTCCCACACGACGCGGGGCCGCAGCTCGCCGAACTCCTCGCTCGGGTAGCGGCCGGCGAGCAGGTCGAGCACGTTGGCCATGACCTCGTCGGACAGCTCGGCGTAGTTCGCCGACGAGCGGACGAGCGTGGTGAGGTCGTCGACCGACCAGTCGTCCATCGCCACCATGGCCACGACCTGCTGGGCCAGCACGTCGAGCGGGTTGCGGGGGTAGCGGGTGTGCTCGATGAGCCCCTGCTTCATGCGGTCGACCACGACCGCGGCCTCGACGAGGTCGTTGCGGTGCTTCGGGAAGAGCTTGCCCCGGCTCGGCTCGCCCACCTGGTGGCCGGCCCGACCGATGCGCTGCAGGCCGCGGCTCACCGCGCCGGGCGACTCGACCTGCACGACCAGGTCGACGGCACCCATGTCGATGCCGAGCTCGAGCGACGACGTGGCCACGAGACCCTTGAGCTCGCCCCGCTTGAGCTGGTCCTCGATGAAGAGCCGGCGCTCGCGGCTGAGCGAGCCGTGGTGCGCCATCACCAGCTCGCGGCCCTCGGGCGGTGACGTGCCGTTGGCCTCCGCCGAGCGGTTCTCGCCCTCGAGGTGCAGCTCGTTGAGCCGCGTGGCGAGGCGCTCGGCCAGGCGCCGGGCGTTCACGAAGATGATGGTGGAGCGGTGCTCCTGGACGAGCTCGAGCAGGCGGGGGTGCAGCGACGGCCAGATCGAGCGCCGCACCGGGCCGGCCGACGCGGGACCGCTGACGGGCTCGTCGATGACCTCGCCGAGGGCGCCCATGTCCTCGACCGGCACCACGACCTCGATGTCGAGCGGCTTGCGCACGCCGGCGTCGACGATGGTGACGGGCCGGGGCTTGCCGGTGGCCCCGTCGTGGCCGGCGAGGAAGCGGGCGATCTCGTCGAGCGGGCGCTGGGTGGCCGACAGCCCGATGCGCTGCACCGGCCGGTCGGTGACCGCGTCGAGCCGCTCGAGGGTGAGCGACAGGTGGGCGCCCCGCTTGGTGGGGGCGAGGGCGTGGATCTCGTCGATGATGACGGCCTCGACGCCGCGCAGGTTCTCGCGGGCCGACGAGGTGAGCATCAGGTAGAGCGACTCGGGCGTGGTGATGAGCAGGTCGGGCGGGTGGCGCAGCATCCGCCGGCGCTCGTCGGCCGGGGTGTCGCCGGTGCGGGTGCCGACCACCGGGGGGTGGAACGTGCCCCCCAGCCGCTCGGCGGCCAGGCCGATGCCGGCGAGCGGCGCCCGCAGGTTCTTCTCGATGTCGACGGCGAGGGCCCGCAGGGGCGACACGTAGATGAGCCGGGTGCGGTGCTCCTTGTCGTCCGGCGGCGGTTCGGAGACGAGCCGGTCGAGGCCCCACAGGAACGCGGCGAGCGTCTTGCCCGAACCGGTGGGGGCCAGCACGAGGGTGTGGTCGCCCGAGGCGATGGCGGGCCAGCCCTGGGCCTGCGGGGGCGTGGCCTCGTCGAAGGTGGTGGAGAACCAGGCGCGGACCGGCTCGGAGAAGCGGTCGAGGGGATCCGGCGCACTCACCCGGGGCAGGCTACCGACGCCTGAACGCCCGTTCACCCGCGAAGGGTCGGAAGGCCCCACGACGAGTCGGGGTTCTGGCCGTACACTCCCCGCTCATGGCAGCGCACCAGCAGCGGGAGTGGCACCCGGCCTTCGAGGAGTACTGCGAGGCCATCTTCGAGCTGCGCGAGGACGACGTCGACGTCATCCAGGCGCGCATCGCCGAGCGCCTCGAGGTGTCGCGCCCGGCCGTGTCGGAGATGATCCGCCGCATGGAGAAGGCCGACCTCGTCGCCGTCGAGAGCGGCGCCATCCGCCTCACCGACGACGGCCTCGCCCTGGCCGAGACCGTCGTGCGGCGCCACCGCCTGGCCGAGCGCTTCCTCACCGACCTGCTCGGGCTCAGCTGGGCCGAGGCCCACGTCTAGGCCGGCCGCTGGGAGCACGTCATCTCCCCCACGGTCGAGACCGCCATGATGCGCGTGCTCGAGAACCCCACCACCTGCCCGCACGGCAACCCCATCCCGGGCACCGACTACCACGCGCCGGCGTCGATCACCCTCGACCAGCTCGAGGTCGGCCAGAGCTTCGTGGTGAGCCGCATCCCCGAGGAGCTCGAGTTCACGCCCGGCCTCCTCGAGTTCCTCGAGAGCTCGTCGCTGCTGCCCGGCCACAGCGGCACCGTCACCGCGGCGTCGCCCGACGGCACCACCACCGTCGAGATCGACGGCCGTCACGTGGGCATCGGCAGCTTCGCCAGCACCCGCATCCTGGTGATGTCGGCCTGACCCGAATTCGGCCGGCCCCCACCACCCGGGGCTGACAGGCTCGGGCGATGGCGACCGCTCCCGACCCGACCGATCAGACCGACCCGCTCGTCGATCCCCTGGCGCGGGCGTGCCGCCTCAACTACGTCGAGTTCTGCCGCGAGCTCGGGCGCTGGTCGGGTGCGGGAGGCGCGGTCGAGGAGCGCGACGGCGTGGCGCTGTGGGCGACGGCCTCGGACTTCCCGGTGTCGCTCAACGGCGCCGTGCGGCTCGACCCCTCGACCCCCGCCGGGCACGTGCTCGACCTGGCCGACGACTGGTTCGGCGAGCGGGGCACCGGCTTCACGGTGAACGTCGTGGAGGGTGTCGACGACGACCTGCGCGACGCGGCCGATGCGGCCGGCCTGCTGGTGATGCGCGACAGCCCGCAGATGGTGGTCGACGCCACGGTCACCCCTCCCCCGACGCCCGATGGCGTCGCCGTGCGCTGGGCGTCGACCGCCGCCGACGTCGAGCGCTTCGCCGAGGTCGTCGACCTCGCCTACCAGTCGCTCGGCGCGCCGGCCGACGCCATCCGGCCGACGTTCGTGGCCCTCGACCGGGTGCTCGAGCCCCACCTCCACACCGTGCTGGCCGAGCTCGACGGCGAGGTCGTGGCCTGTGCCCAGCTGGTGCTCAGCCACGGCATCGGCGGCGTGTACTACGTGGCGACGCTCGAGGCCGCCCGGGGCCGGGGGCTCGGCGAGCTGGTCACCGCCGCGGTCACCAACCGTGGGTTCGAGCTCGGCGCCACCTCGGTCGGGCTGCAGGCCTCACCGATGGGCGAGCCGATCTACCGGCGCATGGGCTACCGCGACCTCTACCGCCAGGCCGGCCTCGTCCGCTTCGCCCCGGCCTGACCGCAAGGTGGCTCAGGGGAGGAGCGAGCGGGGGAGCTCGAGCTCGTGGACGACGGCGAGGCGCTTGGTGGCGCGGGTGAGCGCCACGTAGAGGGCCCGGTCGCCCTGGGCCTCCTCGCCGACGACGAGGGCGGGCTCGACCACGAGGGCGGCGTCGACCTCGAGGCCCTTGACCATGCCGACCTCGACCACGGTGACCTGGTGCTCGAGCCCGTTGCGGGTGGCCCGCCCGAAGCTCACGCCGGCCGCCTCGAGCGCGGCGCACACCTCGTCGATCAGCGACGGCGGGACGATGACGGCGACCTGGCCCGGGTCGACCGCGGCGCGCTCGTCGATGGCCGCGGCGACGGTCTCGGCGACGAGCGTGCCCGGCGCGGCCCGGCGGATGGTGGGCTCGGCGCCGTCTTCGCGCACCGAGCGCGGCGGCTTGATGTCGGGGGCGGCGTGGCGCAGGACGCGGGAGGCGAGCTCCATGATCGGGGCCGGCAGGCGGTAGCCGAGGGTGAGCTCGGTGCGGCGGGCCGGGCGCTTCTGGGGGAGCAGGTCGAGGATCTCGTCCCACGAGCCGTGGGCCCACTGACCGGTGGCCTGGGCGATGTCGCCGACGACGGTCATCGAGCCGTTGAGCGAGCGGCGCTCGAGCATGCGCAGCTGCATGGGTGAGAGGTCCTGGGCCTCGTCGACGACGATGTGGCCGTAGGTTCGGATCTCGTCGTCGTCGGCAGGCTCGCCGGGACGGCGCCGCTTGGGCTTCGGGCCGAGCAGGGCCCGGGCCTCGTCGAGCAGCGGCGCGTCGTCGTGGGTCCAGGTGACCTCGTCGAGCGAGTCGGAGCGCGAGCGGAACAGCGACAGCCACTCGGTGTCGTCGAGGAGGTCGCGCCCGGCGTGGCGCAGCAGCGCCTTGCCGCCGAAGAGGTCGTGGAGGAGCTGCGCGGGGGTGAGCACCGGCCACATCCACTCGAGTGCCTCGCGGACCGAGGGGTCGTGGCGGAGCCGCTCGCGCACCTCGGAGGCGGCGATCTCGCCCCGGCCCGAGAGCGCCAGCTCGGCGTAGACCTCGCCCTCGACGTACTTGCGGGCGGGGTTGTGGCGCCGGTAGCGGCGACGGGCGTCGGCGACGATGCGGGCGCTGCGCTCGCGACTGAGGGTGAGTCGCTGGAGGCCGTAGCCCACGACGAGGTCGGAGCGCAGCCCCCGCTCGCGGTCGCGGACCGCCCGGGAGAGGAAGCGCACCATCCGGGGGTCGCCCTTGACCCGGCTGGTGAGGCCGCGGTCGTAGGTGCGGATGCTGACGTCGGGCACGAGGTCGGCGAGCACGGCCAGCTCGACGCCGGCCTCGCCGAGCGACGGCAGGACCTGCTCGATGTAGCCGAGGAAGAGCCGGTTGGGCCCGATCACCAGCACGCCCTGGCCCTCGAGCGGGAACCGGTGGGTGTAGAGGAGGTAGGCGGCGCGGTGCAGCGCCACCACCGTCTTGCCGGTGCCGGGACCGCCCTGCACGACCAGCACGCCGGGGAGCGGGGCCCGGATGATCTCGTCCTGCTCGCCCTGGATGGTGGCGACGATGTCGGTGAGCTTGCCGGTGCGGGCCGTCTCGAGGGCGGCGATGAGGGCGCCGTAGCCGGTGACGCCGGTGTCGCCGGCGGCCGCGCCCTCGCCGGTGAGGCCCAGGTTGGCCACGG
>CAMFLJ010000284.1 GCA_945957335.1 uncultured Actinomycetes bacterium
TGTTATTGGTGTCGGCGGAGGCGAACACGTCGGCCTTGGCGCCCTGGGTGAGCTGCGTGACGAGATCGGACGAGCCGGCGAAGGAGAACTCGACGTCGCTGCCGGGGTTGTCGGTCTTGAACTGCTCGCCGATGTCGGTGAACGACTGCTTCAGCGACGCCGCCGCGAACACCATCAGCTCACCACCCGAGGGTCCGGTCATCGCGGGCGCGCTGCCGCTGGGCGACGACGAGGAGGCGTCGATGGCCGAGCTGCGGGCCGCACTCGGCGACCTCGCCGACCACGTCGAGTACGTGCCGGTGAAGCACGACGCCTCGAGCGCCTCGCCCATCGACACGCCGCTCTGGGACACGCTCTCGCACGTCACCCAGCAGTGGTACCCGGGGTCGGAGACCGTGCCGTACCTCACCGTCGGCGCCACCGACGCCCGCTTCTTCCGGCGGGCCGGCTCGACCGCCTACGGCTTCGGGCTCTTCAGCGAGAACATGACGTTCGAGGACTACGGCGTCATGTTCCACGGCGACGACGAGCGCATCGACACCGCCTCGCTCGGCCTCTCGACCGAGCTCTGGGAGGCCGTCGCCGCCGACCTCCTCACCCGCCGCGGCTGACCCTTCCCCCGAAACTGTGCGCTTTTCCTGCCTCCTGGGGCAGGTTCTGCGCACCGATTCCCGAAGGCTCAGCCGGCGAGGCGGCGGGCGAGCCGCCAGCCGGCGCGGACCCGGGCGATCGCGGCCGGCACGTCGTGCCAGACCTCGTGCTCGGTGACGCGGACGACGGCGAACCCGGCCGCCTCCAGCTCGGCCTGCTGGCGGGCATCGGCTGCTCGGTCGAGCACGCTCGAGTGCCAGTGCTCACCGTCGACGAAGACGATGAGAGGGCAGTCGTCCGCCAGGAAGTCGACCCGTCCGAGCCACTCGCGGCCACCGAGCTCGACCTGCCGTCGCATCGTCGGGAGCCCGTGCTTCTGCATCAGCTCCTGCCACCGGGCCTCGAGGTTGCTCTCGGGTGGGCTGTACCCGATCGGCCGTGCCTCGAGGACCTCTCTCATCACGCGCATGCCGTCGCGGCCGTGCTCGGAGAGCTCGTCGCACATCTCGTGCAGGGACCGGCCGCTCACCAGCCGGCGGGCCCACGCCTTGTCGGTGAGGCGGGCCATGCGCTCTGTCCGAAGGTGTCCGGCGAGCTGGAAGAGCAGACGGCTGGGCGTCAGCACCGGGATGCCGGCCACCTCGGTGACGTGGTGCGGCGGCAGGAACGTCGTGCGGTGGAGACCAGCGACCGCCGGACGATGCCGACCGCTCGGTCGAGCGTGCGTGGTGGCAGCCGGCAGCAACTGGAAACCCGGGAACGCCCACAGGGCGGCCGCGCTGCCGTGGGAGAGGACGCCTCCACCGAGCAGCACCGCCGTCATGGCCATCTGCCGTTCATCGACGGGAGCCCCCGAACGGCGGAGGACGCGGCTCCCGATCCGCTCCCATGCGCCTGACCGCACCCGGTGTCTGATGGCCGACTCCGTGGCCCCGAGCTCTCGCGCTTGGCCGGTGGTGACCAGACCGTGCTGGTGCTCGGCGATCAGGTTGAGGGCTGCATCGAGCTCGTTCATGGCACACCAGCCAACTCGGGGGGTGTGACAGTCGGTCCGCCGTCAGGTGGTCGCCGCGCGAAACGGTGCGCCAGACCTGCCTCGGGGGGCAGGAGAAGCGCACCGTTTGCTGGAGTGGGGAAACGGTGCGCCAGACCTGCCTCAGACGGCAGGAAAAGCGCACCGTTTCAAGGGAGGGGCTAGTAGGTGAGGGTGCAGAGGCCGCCGTTGGCGTTGAGCCAGTTGCGCTGGATGTAGAAGTCGCGGGCGCCGAGCCTCACGTTGGCCTTCGAGCCGTTGGCGACGGTGTAGGCCGTGCCGAAGGTCCAGGCGCACTTGTCGGCGTTCTCGTAGCCA
Source organism: uncultured Actinomycetes bacterium (assembly GCA_945957335.1). Classification (GTDB taxonomy): domain Bacteria; phylum Actinomycetota; class Acidimicrobiia; order Acidimicrobiales; family Acidimicrobilacustridaceae; genus CAMFLJ01. Next base: position 1,943 of record CAMFLJ010000284.1, read on the forward strand.
CGGGAGTCGTACCAGGCGTTGAGGGCGGGGTCGGTCGAGGTCTCCTCGAGCTCGTGGGCGATCACGCTGGCCATGGCGTCGGCGCCGACGTTGCCGTTGGGCGAGGTCGTGGCCTGCGCGTTGCAGGCGGCGTTGGCGCCCGGGTTGCCGACGAAGGAGTACTTCACGTCGGTCCCGCCGATCGTGGCGTGGGTGTGCCAGCCGCAGTACGAGGTGAGGAAGCCCGACTTGGTGACGTCGGCCGAGGTCAGCACGAAGTAGACGCCGTTGGGGTCCTTCGGCAGCTTCCCGCCGCTGATGGCGGAGGAGACGATGGTCTGGATCTGGGCATCGCTCAGGTTGGCCTTGCCCTGGGAGTAGGCGTCGGTGGTCTGCCCGGACAGGGTCACCACGTTCGGCACCTTGCGGCCCGAGCCGTCGGTGTACGTGGTGTTGATGTTGTTGTACTTCGAGCCGCTGAGGCCGGTCAGCAGGTCGGGGATGATCGTGGTGGCGGTGTTGCCCGCCCAGTTGCCGTACCAGATCACGTAGGCGTCCACGCCGTTGTTCATGACCGGGCCGCCGTGGTAGGTGATGCCGTTCGAGGTGGCGCCGCCGGTGACCCTGGCCTGACCGGGGACGCCGTCGGAGCTGCGGCCGCGGACCGGGGTCTCGACGTGGCCCGGTGCGGTGGCCGACGGGGAGAGCGTCTCTCGGGGCGCGGCCCCGGCGGTGGCGACGGTGCCGAGGAGCACGAGCGCGGCTCCGGTGATGCTGACGATGACCTTCGATGCGCGCACGCGCGACCCTCCTGATGGACGTTGGCCGTCTATCGGCAGGGTGGTGCCGCGTTGAAGGGTTGGCCCCGGTCCCTCGCCCCTGCTGCACTCATCGCAGCGGGGGGCGGGAACGCGACCGTCCCGTCAGTCGAACCCGAGAGAGCTGTCGAACAGGTCGCGCTGCTCGGCCTGGTGGATGGCCAGCACGCCGGTGGCGGGGCTGGCGGACTCCTGGCGGCTGACCCGACGGATCTGGTGGGTGGTCTCGTGGGCCTCGTAGAGACGGCCCTTGATGTGGTTCCAGGCACCCATGTTCTCGGGCTCCTCCTGGAGCCACACGATCTCGTCGGCACCGCTGTACTTGTCGAGCACCGCGGCCACCTGCTCGTAGGGCCACGGGTAGAGCTGCTCGACGCGGGCGATGGCCACCGGCGCACCGCGCTTGTCGCGCTCGGCCTGGGCCTCGACGGCGACCTTGCCCGACGCGAACACCACGCGGCGCACGGCCGACGGGTCGGTCACGCCGGGGTCGTCGAGGACCTCCTCGAACGAGCCGTGGACGAGCGCCGACACCGGCGAGCGCGAGGCCTTGGCCCTCAGCAGCGACTTCGGCGTGAAGATCACCAGCGGCTTGCGCACCTCGCGCCGCACCTGGCGGCGCAGCAGGTGGAACATCTGCGCCGCGGTGGTGGCGTTGCAGACCTGGATGTTGTCGCCGGCCGACAGGGTGAGGAAGCGCTCGATGCGGGCCGACGAGTGCTCGGGGCCCTGGCCCTCGTAGCCGTGCGGCAGCAGCATCACCAGGCCGGAGGTCTGGTCCCACTTGTCCTCGGCGGCCACGATGAACTGGTCGATGATGACCTGGGCGCCGTTCATGAAGTCGCCGAACTGCGCCTCCCAGACGACGAGCGCGTCCTTGTTCTCGACGGAGTAGCCGTACTCGAACCCGAGGGCGGCGAACTCCGAGAGCAGCGAGTCGTAGATCCAGAAGCGGGCGCCGTCGCGGGCTGCACCCTCGAGCGGGACGATCTCGGTGCCGTCCTCGTAGTCGACGAGCGCGGCGTGACGGTGCGAGAACGTGCCGCGGCGGGAGTCCTCACCCGAGACGCGCACCGAGGTGCCCTCGTGGAGCAGGGTGCCGAAGGCGAAGGCCTCGCCCAGCGCCCAGTCGACCTCGCCATCGTCCGCGTACATCTTGTGGCGGCCCTCGAACTGCTTGGCCAGCTTCGGGTGGACGGTGAAGCCCTCGGGCACGTGCTCGAGCGCGGTCAGCACCTCGTCGAGCACCTCCTTGGCGACACCGGTGTCGACGTGGGGACGCACGCCCATGAAGGTGCGCTCGGGCGCACCGTCGAGCGGCGCCGGCTCGGCCTTGGCCCGGGTCTGGTCGAGGGCGGTCTGGAGGCGGCTCTGGAAGTCGTCGAGCGCGGCCTCGGCCTCCTCCATCGAGATGTCGCCCTTCTTGACCAGGGCCTCGGTGTAGAGCTTGCGCACCGAGCGGCGGGCGTCGATGCGCTTGTACATCAGCGGCTGGGTGTAGCTCGGGTCGTCGCCCTCGTTGTGACCGTGGCGGCGGTAGCAGACCATGTCGATCACGACGTCCTTGTGGAACGCCTGGCGGTACGCGAACGCGAGCCGGGCCACGCGCACGACGGCCTCGGGGTCGTCGCCGTTCACGTGGAAGATCGGGGCCTGCACCATCTTGGCGACGTCGGTGGAGTACTCCGACGAGCGGGCCGCGGTGGGCGGCGTCGTGAAGCCGAGTTGGTTGTTCACGATCACGTGGATCGTGCCGCCGACGCGGTAGCCCTTGATGTCGCTGAGGTTGAGCACCTCGGCGACCACGCCCTGGCCGGCGAACGCGGCGTCGCCGTGCAGGAGCACCGGCAGCACCGGGTAGTTGCCCGGCGGCTCGATGAGGTCCATCTTGGCCCGGGCCATGCCGACCACGACCGGGTCGACGGCCTCGAGGTGCGACGGGTTGGCGGCCAGCTCGACCTCGATCGAGTTGCCCTTGCGGCTGACGAACTTGCCGGTCTGGCCGAGGTGGTACTTCACGTCGCCCGAGCCCTGGATCGACTCGGGGTCGATGTTGCCCTCGAACTCGGTGAAGAGCTGCTCGTAGCTCTTGCCGACGATGTTGACCAGCACGTTGAGGCGGCCGCGGTGGGCCATGCCGACGACGGCGCTCTCCATCGACGCGTCGGCGGCCTCGGCCAGGATGGCGT
>CAMFLJ010000285.1 GCA_945957335.1 uncultured Actinomycetes bacterium
GCTCCCACTCGGGGCCGGTCCACTCGGGAGGCGAGCCCATCCAGGCGATCAGGCTGCGCCACTCCCCCGGGCTCATCGGCAGCACGATCCGGGCGAGGCCGTCACTGCACTCGAACAGGGGGTAGAGGCCGGCGCCGTTCCGCGCCGGGAGCATCTTGAGGAGGCTCCAGAGCGGCAACGACATCTCGGTGCAGTGGGCGAGGGCCAGCACCGAGGCCACGTCGACCACCTGGCCGCCGCCGCCGGCCTCGGCCTGGTGCACGCCGATCACGCCGGCCAGCGCGGCCACGACCGAGCCGAGGTCCTCGCAGTAGCTGCCCGGCGCCGACACCGGCGGCAGCTCGGGCACGCCCGACCGGTAGACCACGCCGGCGAGGCTCTGGGCGACCAGCTCCGTGGCCCGGTGGTCGGCCCAGGGGCTGTCGAGGCCGAAGGGGCTGACGGCTGACACCACGAGGTGGGGGTGGCGGGCCGAGAGCCCGGCGGGCGACCACCCGGCGAGCGAGGAGCCCCACCCGTCGGCCACGATCGCAAGGTCGGCACCGGCGAGGAGGCCGTCGACGGTGGCCCGGTCGGCCTCGCGTGCGGGATCGAGGGTGACGACCAGCTTCCCGACGTTGCGGAAGGCGTGGTGCAGCCCGGTGCCGTCGGCCGCCCGGGGCGCACGGAGGGGCCCCTCGCCGCCACCGGGCACCTGCACCCGGACGACCTCGGCCCCCATGTCGGCCAGGACCCGGCCGGCGAGCGCGCCGTAGCCGTCGGTGAGGTCGACCACCCGAAGATCGGCCAGGAGCGCGTCGGCCCACTCGTCGTTCGCCACTGTCATCCCTCCCGATCCCCGGGATCCCCTCCCGCGGAGCGCCGACGTTAGTGGTAGGCCAGGACGGCCCCCACGAGGAGGGGCGACCCCTGGAGGCGGACGTGGCCGACGACATCGACTGGGTGGCCGTGAGCCGCCGCAACGCGCGCTCGGTGCAGACCACCATCGGCTGGATCTTCTGGGACCCGGGAGCGGTGGCCCGCTACGGCGAGCTCGGCCTGCCCGGGCCGCTCGGCTACATCGTCGCCCGCGCCGCCCCGCTGCTCCCGGCCGGCCCCGACGCGGTCATCGCCGCCTTCGGCTCCATCAGCCCGGCGGCGATCCGGTGGGCCGTGGCCCTCATGGAGGAGGCCGGCACCGACCCCCTCGACGTGTGGCGGGCGCGCGACGAGGCGGTGGTCGAGGGCCTCCGCGAGCACGCGCCCGACATCGTCCCCGCCCTCGAGCAGCTCGGGCCGCAGCTGTGGCCGGTCGTCGAGCAGCTGCCCGTCGTCGGGCGCACGTTCTACGGAGCGCACCTCTCGATGCCGCGACCCGACGACCCGTTGCTCTCGGGCTGGCACGCGGTGAACTGCGTCCGCGAGTGGCGGGGCGACACCCACTGGGCCCTGGTGGTCGCCGCCGGCCTCACCGGCACCGAGGCGTCGTGCCTCCACAACAGCTGGCTCGGCTACGAGCCGGGGTGGCTGCCGACGTCGAGGGGCAGCGGGCCCGACGAGATCGCCGAGGCGTGGCGGGGCCTCGAGGCCAAGGGCCTGGCCACCCACGGCGTGGCCACGGCCGAGGGCCTGGCTCTGCGCGAGCACCTGGAGGCCGAGACCGACCGGCTCACCACGCTGCCGTGGGAGCTGCTCGGCCCCGACGCCGCGACGGCGTTCGCCGAGCGGTTCGAGCCCCCGTGCGAGCTGCTGCTGGCGCGGGTCGACGTCACCGCCGGGCCGAACTACCAGCCGGCGTCGAGGGTGCGCCCGGCGAAGGGCTGACCCGGCGCCCACCCCTCGGCCGCCGCGATCATCTGCGCGCAGACGGTACCGTCGGGGTGATGGCTCCCGACCCGACCGGCACCGACCGACCCGACCCCGCTCCGGCCGGCCCGGTGCCATCGGCCGACGTGGCCACCGTCGAGCTGGGCGACCTCCGCAGCGACGAGCCCGGCCGGCGAGGCGCCGCCGCCCGGGCCTTCGGCGAGAGCCTGGTGGCCACCGGCTTCGTGAAGGTCGCCGGCGCGCCCATCGGGGCCGACGTGCTCGACGCCGCGTACGCCGCCGCCCGCGAGGTCTTCGCCCTCTCCCCCGCCGAGCTCTCCGACTGCGTCCGACCCGAGCTGCACGGCGCGCGCGGCCTGGTGCCGTTCGGCCGAGAGAAGGCCAAGGACGCGTCGGTCGCCGACCTCAAGGAGTTCTGGCACGTCGGCCCGGAGGGCGTCGGTCCCGCCAACGTGTGGCCCGCGGCGGTCCCGGCGTTCCGCACGGCGATGACGGCGCTGCACGCCGAGCTCGAGCGCACGGCCGAGCTGCTGCTCGAGGCGCTGGCCGAGCACCTCGGGCTGGGCCGGCGCCACCTCGCCGACCTCGTGGTGGGCGCCGACTCGATCCTGCGGGTCCTGCACTACCCGGCCATCGACGGGCCCGTCCCGCCCGGGGCGGTGCGCTCGGCCGCCCACGAGGACATCAACTTCATCACCCTGCTGCCCGCCGCCACCGACGACGGCCTCCAGCTGTGCGACCGCGACGGCCGCTGGTGCCGGGTCGACGCGTCACCGGGCGAGGTCGTGGTCGACAGCGGCGACCAGCTCAGCCGCCTCCTCAACGGCCGCATCCCGGCGACCACCCACCGGGTCGTGGCCCCGGCCGACCCGACGGTGGCCCGCTACTCGATGCCCTTCTTCTGCCAGCCCCGGCCCGAGGTGGTCCTCACGGTGCCGCCCGAGCTGCTCGAGCCCGGCGAGGTCGTGCCGCCGCCGATCACGGCCGGCGAGCTGCACGCGGAGCGCCTGCAGGCCATCCGCGCCGGCTCCGCCTGAGCAGCGCGACGGCGGGCCGATTGACCGCACCTATGGGGAGGATCGTGAGAAACGATCGACTCGGTCAATCGAACTGGGCAGAGCCCATCTACCCTGACTCTCACCGTCCCAACTGCCGACGACCACGGAGGTCACCCCCCAGATGGCACTCATCAACAGCGAGATCAAGCCCTTCACCGCCACCGCCTACAAGAGCGGCGAGTTCGTCGACGTCTCCGACGCCGACGTCAAGGGCAAGTGGGCGATCTTCTTCTTCTACCCGGCCGACTTCACCTTCGTCTGCCCCACCGAGCTGGGTGATCTCGCCGACCACTACGAGGACCTCAAGGCCCTCGGCGTCGAGGTGTTCTCGGTGTCGACCGACACCCACTTCACCCACAAGGCGTGGCACGACACCTCCGACACCATCGGGAAGATCGGCTACTACATGATCGGCGACCCGACCACGCAGATCTCGCAGAACTTCGACGTGCTCCGCGAGGGCCAGGGCCTGGCCGACCGCGGCACCTTCGTGATCGACCCCGACGGTGTCATCCAGGTCATGGAGATCACCGCCGAGGGCGTGGGCCGCAACGCCGCCGAGCTCGTCCGCAAGGTCAAGGCCGCCCAGTACGTGCGCAGCCACCCGGGCGAGGTCTGCCCCGCCAAGTGGGAAGAGGGCGACGAGACCCTGTCGCCGGGCCTCGACCTCGTCGGCAAGATCTGACGCCTCCTCCGCCGCACTGACACCCATGGCTCGATCGGTGCCCCTCCGGGGGCGCCGGTCGAGCCGGCACCCCCTCCCCTCACATCCCGAAGGAGCCGCCGCATGCTCGCCGACGACCTCACCGCACAGCTGAAGGCCCACTTCGAGAAGATCACCCGGCCCGTCGATCTCGTGTCCTCGCTCGACGACGGACCGAAGTCCGCCCAGCTCGCCGAGCTCCTCGACGAGCTCGCCGCCCTCAGCGACCACATCACCGTCCGCCGCGCCGACGACGACCAGCGCCGCCCCTCGTTCCGCATCGAGCGGGTCGGCACCGACGTCAGCGTGCAGTTCGCCGGCCTGCCGCTCGGCCACGAGCTCACCTCGCTCGTGCTCGCCCTGCTCCAGGTCGGAGGGCACCCCTCCACGGCGTCGATCGAGCTGATCCGCCAGATCGAGGAGCTCGAGGGCAGCCACCACTTCGAGACCTACTTCTCGCTGACCTGCCAGAACTGCCCCGACGTGGTGCAGGCCCTGAACCTGATCAGCATCCTCAACCCCAACATCACCCACACCGCGATCGACGGCAGCTCGTTCCAGGACGAGGTCGACGCCCGCCAGGTGATGGCCGTGCCGACCGTGTTCATGGACGGCGAGGTGTGGGGCTCGGGCCGCATGAGCCTCGAGCAGATCGTCGGCAAGCTCGACGACGGCTCGGCCGAGCTCGAGGCCGCCGCCATCGCCGCCAAGGACCCCTTCGACGTGCTCGTCGTCGGTGGCGGGCCCGCCGGGGCGGCCGCCGCCGTCTACGCCGCCCGCAAGGGCATCCGCACCGGCGTGGCCGCCGAGCGGTTCGGGGGCCAGGTGCTCGACACCATGGCCATCGAGAACTTCATCTCGGTGCCCTACACCGAGGGCCCCAAGCTGGCCTCGGCGCTCGAGCAGCACGTCAAGGAGTACGAGGTCGACGTCATGAACGTGCAGCGGGCCACGCGCCTGGTGCCCGCCGGCGACGACGGCCTGGTCACCGTCGAGCTCGCCAACGGCGCCTCGCTGCGCTCGCACACCGTGGTGCTCTCCACCGGCGCCCGCTGGCGCTCGATGAACGTGCCCGGCGAGGACGACTACCGCAACAAGGGCGTCACCTACTGCCCGCACTGCGACGGCCCCCTGTTCAAGGGCAAGCGCGTGGCGGTCATCGGCGGCGGCAACTCCGGCGTCGAGGCCGCCATCGACCTCGCCGGCGTCGTCAGCCACGTCACCCTGCTCGAGTTCGACCCGGCCCTGCGCGCCGACGACGTGCTCCAGCGCAAGCTGCACAGCCTGGCCAACGTCACCGTTATCACCCGCGCCCTCACCACCGCGGTGACGGGCGACGGCTCCAGGG
>CAMFLJ010000286.1 GCA_945957335.1 uncultured Actinomycetes bacterium
GGTCGAGGCGGCCAACAGCCCCGTCACCGCCGCCGCCGACCGCGTCCTGTGCGAGAAGGGCGTCGTCGTGGTGCCCGACATCCTGGCCAACGCCGGCGGGGTGGTCGTCAGCTACTTCGAGTGGGTCCAGAACCTCCAGCAGCTCGCGTGGGGCCTGCCCGAGATCCACGAGCGCCTGGCCCACCGCCTGAGCGACGCTGCGGTGGCGGTGTGCCAGGAGGCCGAGCAGGAGTCGTGCGCGCTGCGCATGGCGGCCTACCGACTGGCCGTGGCCCGGGTGAAGTCGGCGTTCTTCATCGCCGGGTTCTAGAGGCCCGGACGCAGCGCCCGCCCAGCGGTTCGGCCAGACTGCGGCCATGGCCCAGGGGGAAGCAGGCAACGTCCATCCGGCGCGCTACGCGGTCGAGCAGCACGCCGCCCGGTGGAACGCACGGGACCGCTCGGCGTGGCTCGAGCTGTTCGCCGACGACGTGATCTTCGAGGACCCGGTCGGCAAGGCACCGAAGCTGGGCCGCGCCGCCGCCGAGGGCTCGTGGGACAACTCGCTGCGCCCGGGCCGTGAGTGGACGCTCGTGCCCACCCGCATCATCACGGGTGGACACGAGGCCGTCGTCGACATGCGCAATGAGGGCGTGGTCGACGGCGTCGCCGCGGTGGTCGAGGGCATCGAGGTCTGGAAGGTCGACGACGCCGGCAAGGTCGTGCACGTGCGGGCCTTCTTCGAGCAGCCCACCGAGATCGAGCTCGACCCCTTCTTCCAGCCCGACTGACACGCCCTCCCCCTCTGGTTCAGTTCATGCACCCAGAGGCGATGTGCTGTACCAGAGGGGTCGGGCGCGGGGCTACATGAAGGACGAGTCGGCGGTGAGGCCGAGGGCGGGGAACTCGCCCACGATGATCGGCTGCATGTTGCCGATGCCCACGCCGCCACCGACGGGGTCGGTGATGCGCACGACGGTGTCGCGGATCTGGTGGAGACGGCGGGCGTTCTCGGCGGTGGTGCAGTCGGCGATGCGCTCGCCCTCGACCACGAGTGGCCCTCGCCACTCGCCGTGGTGGTGCCCGTCGAAGCCGAAGTAGAGGCCGGCGCCGAGGTGGAAGCCGGTGTCGGAGACGACCTCGACCTGCAGCGGCCGGGCGCTGCCGTCGCGCATCGTGCCGTTCAGGGTGCCGCCCTTCAGACGCCGGTTGACCGGGTCGTAGGCCAGGTCGAAGTCGACGTCGTCGATGTGGTCGACCGAGCCGTCGAGGTGCTCGACCAGGCCGGTGGTGGTGCGCTGCTCGAAGCCGGGCGCCGACACGTGGGCCACGTTCAGGAACAGGCCGTAGCGACTGCCGTCGGGGCGCTCCATCAGCACCGGGCTCCACACGAACTGGAAGCAGCGGCCCTCGAGGCCGCCACCCGGCTCGAGGTCGGTGGGCGGCGTGCCCACGTCGTAGCGCACGCCCCACGAGTGGTCACGGGTCGACACCCACGTCTCGGGGGTGATCTCGGTGCGCTCGCCGTCGACCTCGACCCAACCCGACGCCACCCCGATCTGGTGGTAGCGCACCAGCTCGGCCGAGATGCGCCCCGCCGCCCGGTTGTGGGTGCGGTCCTCGACCAGCGGCGGCAGCACCGTCTCGTAGACCCAGTCGAAGGCGATGGGCTGACAGTCGTTGGCCTCCAGGCTGAACCGCACCCGCTTGTACGGCTCGAGCACCTCGTAGCGGATGGGCCCGGCGCCGAGCAGGTCCTGATCGTCGGACAGGCGGCGGCTGCCCCGCACCGTGATCTGCTCGGTGCCGCGGGAGATGCCGGCGTAGCAGTCCATGACGTTGCGGTTGGTGTACTTGCCGAGGCCGAAGCCGAGCTGGAGGCTGCCGTCGCGGGCGGCCGCCATCGCGCAGACCTTCTCGGTCCAGGCCAGGTCGCTGGTGCCGACGCTGGCGAAGGTCTCGACCACCTGGTGGGTGAAGCCCTCGTCGGCCGCGGTGAGCTGCCCGATCGGGTTGGTCACGTCAGTTCCCCCTCGTCGGCCGGCGCCCTGCGCGCCGGGCCGACGTGGAGTCCATCACACCTGGCCGCACCCGGGTGCGGGTGGCCTCAGCCCTGCTCGCGGCGCCGGCGGTCGACGGCACTGAGCACGGCCCGGAACGAGGCCGACACGGTGTTGGGGTCGGTGCCGACGCCCCAGCGCAGGCCGCCCTCGGCGTCGCGGGTCTCGACGTAGGCGACCGCGACGGCCGAGGCGCCCGCGCCGAGCGCGTGCTCGGAGTAGTCGACGACGTCGAAGCCGTCGCCGGCCAGCGGCGCGATGGCCGCCACGAAGGCGGCGATGGGGCCGTTGCCGGTGCCGGTCACCGTCTCGGCCTCGCCGTCGACCACCAGCTGGGCCGTGACCGTCGTGGTGCCCTCCGAGTCCGACGCCATCTCGTGGCTGCGCAGGGCGACCGACGGCTCGTCGGGCAGGTAGGAGGCGGCGAAGGCGTCCCACATGGCGATCGGCGAGATCTCGGTGCCCGAGTCCTCGGTGATGGCCTGGATGCTGCGGGAGAACTCGATCTGGAGGCGCCGCGGCAGCGAGAAGCCGTGCTCGGTCTCCATGATGTAGGCTACGCCGCCCTTGCCGGACTGGCTGTTGACCCGGATCACGGCCTCGTAGGTGCGCCCCACGTGGGCCGGGTCGATGGGCAGGTACGGCACCTCCCACGTCTCGTAGTCGCGGCCCCGGCCGGCGGCCTCGGCCTCCGCGTAGAGCGCGGCGAACCCCTTCTTGATGGCGTCCTGGTGCGAGCCCGAGAACGCCGTGTAGACGAGGTCGCCGGCGTAGGGGTGGCGCTCGTGCACGGGCATGCGGTTGCAGTGCTCGGCCACCCGACGCACCGCGTCGATGTCGCTGATGTCGAGCTCCGGGTCGATGCCCTCGGTGAACAGGTTCATGGCCAGGGTGACCACGTCGACGTTGCCGGTGCGCTCGCCGTTGCCGAACAGGCAGCCCTCCACCCGGTCGGCGCCGGCCAGCACGCCCAGCTCGGCGGCGGCGACCGCGCAGCCGCGGTCGTTGTGGGGGTGCAGCGACAGCACCACCGACTCGCGGTTGCGCACCGTGCGCAGGAACCACTCGATGGTGTCGGCGTAGAGGTTGGGCGAGTACATCTCGACCGTGGCCGGCAGGTTCATGATCAGCGGCCGGTCGGGCGTGGGCTCGATGACCTCGGCCACCGCCTCGCAGATCTCGACGGCGTAGTCGAGCTCGGTGCCGGTGTAGCTCTCGGGCGAGTACTCGAAGCGCACGTCGGTGCCGGGCAGGGTCTCGGTGAGCTTGCGGCACATGCGCGCCGCGTTCACCGCGATGTCGGTGATGCCGTCCTTGTCGAGCCCGAACACCACGCGGCGCTGCAGGATCGACGTGGAGTTGTAGAAGTGGACGATCGCGTGGTGCGAGCCCTTCAGCGACTCGAAGGTGCGGGCGATGAGGTCGTCGCGGCACTGGGTGAGCACCTGGATGGTGACGTCGTCGGGCACCAGGTCGTCCTCGACCAGCAGGCGCACGAAGTCGAAGTCGGTCTGGCTGGCCGCCGGGAACCCGACCTCGATCTCCTTGAAGCCCATCTGCACGAGGGTCTGGAACATCCGCAGCTTGCGGGCCGGGTCCATGGGGTCGACGAGGGCCTGGTTGCCGTCGCGGAGGTCGACCGCGCACCACGTGGGGGCGGCGGTGAGGCGCTTGTCGGGCCAGGTCCGGTCGGGCAGCTCGACGGGGTCGAAGCGGCGGTACTTCTCGAACGGCATGGGCCTGGGGGTGACGGGCTCGGGCGACATCGGGGTTCCTCGTGCGGTCGGTGCTGCGGGGTGTCGGTGCTGGGTGTGGGTCGGGGCGGAAAACGAGAGAAGCTCCCGGCCCGAGGGCACAGGAGCTTCGGCGAGCGCCTCGGAGGGGGCTCGCCTAGGTGAGAAGGAGGAGGCTGTTCGGGGACGACGGGAACGAACGCATCCCGGCAACCATGACGTCTCGCCCCCTGCTTGTCAACCGCGGGGTGGGGCGCCGGCTAGTAGAGCCACCGGCTGAGCGAGTCGATCACGCACGCCGGCTTGGACCCGCCCTCGACCTCGATGGTGATGCGCACGAGGGTCTGCAGCCCGCCGTTGACCTCGCTCAGCTCGACCAGCTCGGCGCCGCCACGCACGCGGTCGCCGACCTTCACCGGCGAGATGAAGCGCACCTTGTCGACGCCGTAGTTCACGCCCGCCGAGAAGCCGCTGAACTCCACGATCTGCGGGAGGAAGTAGTTCGACAGCGACATGGTGAGGTAGCCGTGGGCGATCGGCGCACCGAACGGGCCGGCGGCGGCGCGCTCGGGGTCGACGTGGATCCACTGGTGGTCGCCGGTGGCCTCGGCGAAGAGGTTCACGCGGTCCTGGTCGATCTCGAGCCAGTCGGAGTAGCCGAGGTGGGTGCCGACGGCGGCCTTCACCGCATCGGCGCCGTCGAGGACGGTCGAGGGGGTGGGGTCGGTCACTGGTCTCCTCCGGGGGCACGGCCGGCGAGGCGGTCGAGGGTGGCCTCGGCCTCGTCGATGATGCGCGACACGACATCGTCGGCGCTGGGCAGGTCGTCGATGACGCCGACCACCTGACCGGTGGGCAGGATGCCGGCGTCGAGCTCGCCGTCGACGAGCGTGGCCTTGGTGAGGATCGGCGTGTTGCCGGCCATGATCACCTCGGCCCAGGGCAGGTCCATGCGCTTCTTCATCGACAGGCCCTCCTTCGCCATCTGGTACCAGGAGAGGCCGGTGAACTTCCGGAAGCGGGCGGCGTTGGCCACGGCCTTGGGCACGGCGGTGATCGGCGAGGCGGAGTCCATCCTGTCTCTTATACACATCTCCGAGCCCACGAGACTAAGGCGAATCTCG
>CAMFLJ010000287.1 GCA_945957335.1 uncultured Actinomycetes bacterium
GTACCGACCCCGTGTGGCCCCCGCCCTCGGCGGGCGCGGCGAGTGATGTCGACTGACTCCTCGCCCGGGCCCGCTCCACCAGCTCGGATCGGGCCCGCCGGTCCTGGGGCGTGAGCGGGCGGTCGGACGAGGGTCCGGAGCCGGCGGACCGCCCCGAGGGGGCGTCGAACATCGCGTGGAGGGGCTACATCGCTCTCCCGAGCTGGTACGACCCGGATCGCTACCAACCGGAGCGACCGGGCTCATCCCGCCTGGCCTGGCTCCTCGGCACCGGTGGCCTGCTGCTCTCACCGCTCTCGATCGCCGGAGCGGTGAGCGGCTGGCGCTCGGCTCGTCGCGGCAACCGGGCCGGCGCTGCGGCCACGGTGTGGTGCATCGCGACCCTGGTGACCTCACTGGCGTTCTGGGGGCCGTTGCTGCTGGGAGGCTCGTGGTCGCCCCCGACGTCCGTCGTGCTCGTGGCCGGCGAGGCCCGCACCGGTGGCGTGCCGCCGGCCGGGCTCGGCTTCGCTGCGTCGTTGCCGACGGGGTCCTACGCCGAGCTCGACCTCGGGATCCGCAACCCCGCCCGGCACGCCATCGCGTCTTCGCCGTCCTCGATCGAGGTGCACGACCGCTCGGGCGGTCGACTGGCCTGGGCCACCGACGACGCCGTGTTCCTCAACACGTCCGAGCTGGCCCCGGGCATCACCTGGGTGCACATCTGGATCGCGCTGCCGGCGGGCCGGATCGTGGGATCGGTCGACGTGGGAGACGGCCACGTCGAGGTCCGGTAGGAGCGCTGCTCGATCGACCCGCCCTCCGGTCCCCGGAGGAGCGGGCCGGGAGCTGCGACGAGATCAGGGCTGCGGGTGCTCCTCGTTGAACTTCTCGAGGTCGGCGCGGAGCTTGTCCTTGCGGCGGTGGCGCCACACCTCGATGCCGATCGGCACCAGCGAGAACACCACGATGATGACGACGACGAGCTCGATGTTCTTGCCGATGTCGGGGAACGCCGAGCCGAGCCAGTAGCCCATCATCACGAAGCCGACGGCCCACACCACGCCGCCGATCACGTTGAACTTCACGAACGTGCGGTAGTGCATGTTCGAGGTGCCCGCCACGATCGGGGTGAACGTGCGCACGACCGGCACGAAGCGGGCGAGGATGATCGCCTTGGCGCCGTGCTTCTCGAAGAACTCCTCGGCCTTCATCACGTACTCGGGCTTGAACAGGCGCGACTTCTCCCGCCGGAACAGGGTGGGCCCGACCCGCCGGCCGAAGAGGTAGCCGACCTGGTCACCAGCCACGGCGGCGATCGCGCAGCCAAGGGCCACGAGCCACACGTGCCCGCCGGCGAACACGAACGGGTCGTTGCCCTCCTTCAGCACCACACCGGTGGTGAGCAGGCCGGCGGTGAAGAGCAGGGAGTCACCGGGCAGGAAGAAGCCGATCATGATGCCGGACTCGGCGAAGATCACCAGGAACAGGCCGATGAGCCCGACCGACTGGATGAGCTTCTCGGGGTCGATGCCGAGGGCGGCGATCGTCAGAGAATGCATCCGGACGAGGTTAGTGGCGCCCCCGCCCCCTCCCGTGGCGCGGGTCAGACGCCGTGCGGAGACCGCTCACCAGTGGTGCGAGCGCTCCCCCGGGCCGTCGAGCTCCCGGGCGCCGGCCCCCGTGAGCAGCTCGCCCTCGACCCGGCACTCGACCCGGTAGCCGTCGGGCCCGACCCGCTCGGGTGGCGCCGTGGTCGTCCACTCGAGGTCCCAACCGAGGGGCGCCCGGTCGCCCCGGAGCTCGGGCGTGCCGCTGGCCGCCAGGAGCACGTCGAGGTCGACGTCGGACCCCACCTCGACCCCAACGCCGAACGCCTCGAGGCCGAGCGACCAGCGCTCGAGCGGCTCCTCGACGTTGTGGTCGGCCCAGATCCCGGGGCCTCGCAGCTCGAGGCCGCGCCTGGGCATCGGCAGGTCGGCGGCCACCAGCACCACTGCGTAGTCGGGCTCGAGGCGCACGGCGGCGGCGAACGACGCCCGCTGCTCGGCCGCCACGAGGGTCACGTGCACCACGAGCGAGCTGTCGATGCCGACCCGCCCGAGGGAGAACGACCACCGCTCGGCCGCGCTGGCGGCGTGACGGCCCTCGTCGGCCGGCCGGAGGGGGCCGGCGGGCACGTCAGTAGCCGTCGGCGGGGTCGACGACCGAGACGAGCGGCCGGCCGTCGATGTAGCGGCCCAGGTTCTCGGCGAAGACCTCGTACATGGCGGAGAACGCCCCGGGGAAGTTCCACGAGACGTGCGGGCTGACCCGCACCTGCGGGTGGTCGTACATCCAGTGGCCGGCCGGCAGGGGCTCGGGGTCGGTGGTGTCGACGCTCGCCATGGCGACGGTGCCGTCGTCGAGGGCCACCCGCAGGTCGTCCTGCACGACCAGCGGGCCGCGGGCCACGTTCACGATGTGCACGCCCGGCTTCATGAGGGTGAAGAGGCGTGCGTCGACGATGCCTCGGGTGGCGTCGGTGAGCGGGGCGACGATGACGAGGTGGTCGGCGTCGGCGACGAGCTCGTCGACCGAGCGCACCATCTCGACGCCCTCGACCGGGCTGGGCCCGTCGGTGCGGCGCATCGCCTTCACGTGCATGCCGAACGGCAGCGCCCGAACGGCCACCGCGGTGCCGATCCCGCCGAAGCCGAGCACCGCCAGCGTGGCGCCGTGGAGGGTGCCGAGCGGCGAGGGCGGGAAGTTCCAGCGCTCGGGGGCCTCGTCGACCCAGGCTTCGGGGAGGCGCTTGGAGAAGGCGAGCATGCAGGCCAGCACCCACTCCGAGATGGGCACCGCGCTGAGCCCGCGGGAGTTGGTGAGGATCCGGTCGGGGCCGATGAGCTCGAGCGGGAACTGGTCGATGCCGGTGCCGATCAGGTGCACCCACTTCACGCCGCGGTCGAGCGCCTCGGCCAGGTTGGGCACCGCCGTGGGCGTGGAGATCAGCACCTCACCGGTGGCCTCCGGCGGGATGTCGCCGCTCATCGGGATGGGGATGATCTCGACCTGCGCGTCGAGCTCGGGCGGCAGGGTGATGGCCTCGAGGCGGCCGACGTGGCTGAGGATCCGGAGCACGCCCGGAGGCTAACGGGGCCCGGCCCGGTCGGGCGGGGTGCGGGCCGCCGGGGTGGTCGGTAGCGGGGGCCGGGCCGTTGAGTAGCGTCGCCGTCGATGCGGTCGCAGGGTGGGGTCGAGGGTCGGAGCGAGCCGGGCGCGCCCGGCTCCACCCGTCGCCGGCCGCCCGTCCTCACCCTCGTCGTGGTCGTCGTAGTGCTCGTGGCCACCGCCGTGCTCGGCGCCTGGATGACCTCGCCCCACATGGTGCGCCTCACCGACAGCGCGGCCTACCTCGGAGCGGCCCACAACATCACCGAGGGCAAGGGCCTGACGACGCCGTTCGCCCTGCCCACCGAGCGCGCCACCCCTGACCGCCAGTGGGCGTGGGGTGACGAGATCCCGTTGTCGGAGTGGCCTCCGGGGTACCCGGTGGCGCTGGCCGCGACCGACGCCCTCGGCGCCGACGGCGGGGCGGCGGCCGCCCGCTGGGTGTCGGTGGTGGGCCTGGTGGCGTTGGCCGGCGGGGTGATGGCCGCGCTCGCCCTCACCGTCGGCCGCTCACCCGCCCTCCTGGTGCTCGGGCCCGCGCTGGTGCTGCTCGGCCCCGCCCGCCAGTCGTACCTCGGCAACCAGGGCCCGCTGGGCCAGTCGCCGATGATCATGTCGGAGCGGCTGTTCCTGCCGCTCGCCATCTGGACGCTGGTGGCCGCGGCGTGGCCTGGGCCCCGTCGACGGTCGATCGACCGGCTGACGATCGCGGCCATCGCGATCGGCGTGGCCGCCTCCACCGCCACCCGCTACATCGGTGCCGTGCTCGGCGTCGCCGCGGCGGTCGTGGTGCTGCTCGACGCCGGCCGCAGCCGCCGGTTCCGTGTGCTGGTCGCCGCCGGCCTGGCCGCCACCGGGCCGGTGGTGGTCGCCATCACGTCGACGATCGCCGGAGGCACGCCCAAGTCGCTCGCGTGGCACACCTCCGCCGCCGTGGGCCCGGTGGTCGACCAGGCCAGCGCGTGGTTCCACATCCCGCGGGGCTGGCCGTGGCCGATCAGGCTGGTGATGGTCGGCGTGGTGGTGGTCGGGCCGGTCGTGGCGACCGGGGTGCGGTGGTGGCAGCTGCGTCGAGGCGGCGACGCGGCGCGGGCGCCCGGCGTCGGCGACCGCATGGAGCTGGCCCTCGCCGGCTTCGGAGTCACCTACCTGCTCGGGCTCGTCTTCACCCGGTTCGTGCTCGACGCCGTGGTGCTGTTCGACCAGCGCTTCCTCGCTCCGCTGCAGATGACGAGCTACGTCCTGCTCGTGGCCGTCGCCCATCGCCTGCTGTCAGGGCTGCTCGAGGGGCGCGCGCCGGTGTGGTCGACCGATGTCGTGGTGGGCGTCGCCCTGCTCGCCCTCGTCGTGCCCGGTGCCCGGCGCGTGCCCGACGACCACCGCTACGTCGTCGCCCTCGGCGGGCTGCAGGCCGCGGCCGACGTCGAGCCACCGCTCGGCGGCCTGCCCGCCGACACGCGCGTCTTCACCAACAGCACCGCGGGAACCTGGGCCTCGACCGGGCTCACGGCCTACGCCCTGCCCACGCGGGTCGAGCTGACGACCCTCGCGACGGTCACCGACTTCGACGAGCGCGTCGACCAGGTCGTCGCCCTGGCTCAGCGCGACGACGTGGTGCTGTACGTGACGACCGCACCGGAGCCGGCGGCCGACCCGGTCGACGACACGAGCCGGGGCCTGGTGGTGCTGGCGGAGTGCCCCGACGACGCGGTGGTGCTGGGCCGGGCGGGCTCGCCGCTCACCGA
>CAMFLJ010000288.1 GCA_945957335.1 uncultured Actinomycetes bacterium
GCCCAGGTGCCGAGGCCGCTGGAGGTCTTGAGCGTGACGGTGCCGGTGTAGCCGAGCAGGCCGAACGCCCAGATGACGCCGACGAGCATGGCCACGAGCGGCAGCAGGCGGGTGCGGACTCGGAACGCCAGCGACAGCACGATGATCATGGCCACGACGGCCAGGCCACCGAGGACGAGCATGCCGCCCTGGAGGTAGTCGTTGACGTCCTTCAGCAGCATCGGGGCGCCGGTGGTGGTCGTGGTGGCGGGGGCGAAGTCGACGGCGTTCACCGCGTCGACCACGGCCTGGGCGGCGTCGCTCTGGTCGGAGAGCGCCTGGTTGCCGTCGAGGCGCGTGATCATCAGGGCGTGGGTGGCGTTCTCGGCGGTGTACGCCTCACCCGGCGGCACTGGGAAGAACGGGCGCAGCGCCGGTCGGATCTCGCCGTCGTTGCCGATGAGGAGGAACTCGAGCCACTTCGGGTTGTCGAGCGACTGCTCGCCGGCGGCGGCGGCCCGGCTGATCGTCTTCACCCCGTCCTCGGTGCGCTTGGCGGCCTCCTCGGGGGTGGGGGCCTTGAGGATGGCGCCCTGGAGGATCTTGCCGGCGACGCTGGCCGTCGGCGGCTGGCCCGCCGGCGCCGCCACCAGGTCGGCGGTCCACTGCAGCGCGCTCAGCGGGGTCACCGCGTCGCGCACGCCGTTCAGGCTCGCGAGCTGGGCCTGCAGGTCCTTCATCTTCTGCTGGTTGGCGGGCGTGAACATGTCGAGGATGCTCTGGCCCGGCTGCACCGAGAAGGCGGTGAGCATGGCCTCGCCGCCGAAGAGGTCCTGGTACTCGCGGTTGTCCTGCGCGATCGACGAGTCCTTGTTGAGGTAGCTGTCCTGCCCGGTGGCGAAGGTCAGCTTCGTCGCGCCGAAGCCCAGCACGACGCTGAGCACGACGCAGACGGCCAGCACGGCCCCTGCCTTGTCGGCCAGTGCGGTGGCGGTGGCCACCCAGGCCCGGTGGATGCGTCCTTGCTGCTCGCGCTCGCTCATCGGGTTACTCCTCGGTAGCTTCCCCCCGCGGACCGGGACCGTACTCCGGTTTCGCAGACGGGCGTCACTTCGGGAAGGGCCGGAGGTCACCGCGCGGAGGACGGTTAGATTCTGCGCCGTGCTGCGACTCGTGACGTGGAACGTGAACTCGCTCAAGGCCCGGCTCGACCGCGTGACCGAGTGGCTCGAGCAGTTCTCGCCCGACATCGTCTGCCTGCAGGAGACCAAGCTCGCCGACAAGGCGTTCCCCGACCTGACCTTCCGGGAGATGGGCTACGACTGCGCCCACCACGGCCAGGGCCAGTGGAACGGGGTGGCGATCCTGTCGAAGGTCGGCCTCGACGACGTGCGCGCCGGGTGGGACGACGACGGCGAGGACGACCCCGAGGCCCGGCTGCTGTGGGCCACGTGCGGCGGCGTGCGGGTGGCCAGCGCCTACGTGCCCAACGGCCGCTCGCTCGACGACGACCACTACACCTACAAGCTGCGCTGGCTCGAGCGCCTGCGAGCCACCCTCGACGACCACGAGGACGCCGGCAGCCAGCTCGCGATCTGCGGCGACTACAACATCGCCCCCGACGACCGCGACGTCTGGAGCCCGAAGGCGTTCGAGGGCGCCACCCACACGAGCGAGCCCGAGCGCGCCGCGCTGGCCCGGCTCGAGGAGTGGGGGCTCGAGGACGTCTTCCGCCGCCACCACGACGTCGGCGGGCTGTTCTCGTGGTGGGACTACCGGGGCGGCGACTTCCACCAGGGCCGGGGCATGCGCATCGACCTGGTGATGGCCACCCGGTCGCTGGCCGAGCGCTCGGCCATGGTCGTGATCGACCGCAACGCCCGCAAGGGCAAGCAGCCCAGCGACCACGCCCCCGTGGTCGTCGACTTCACCGACTGAGCCGCCCCGCGGCCGGAGCGAACCGAGGAGCGACCGTGGACGAGCCCCAGACCGGCAGCGGGGCCGACGGCCCGAACCTCGACAACGTCTTCGGCCTCGACGACCCGTTCGGCGCCTGGGACGAGGTCCCCGCCTCGGGCCTCACCCCCGAGCGGCTCGCCCACCGCACCGCGGCCGACGCCGTGCGCCGGCTCATCCGTCGACTCGCCGACACCGCCGCCACCTCCGAGCAGCTGCTGGCGCTGGCCGAGCGCCTCGACACCGTCACCGACCGGCTCCCCGCGGGGGCGCGGCCCGGCCAGCCCGGCGCGGAGGAGGGCATCGCCGAGGCGTCGATGGTGGTGGAGCAGGCCCACCGCCTGTTCGAGCGCAGCCCGTTCGTCGGCCGCGCCAACCCGGTCGCCCCGCCCCTGCACCTCGCCGTCGTCGACGGCCACATCGAGGCCACCGTCACCTTCCCCCGCGTGTACGAGGGCCCGCCCGGCAACGTCCACGGCGGCTTCGTGGCCGGCATCTTCGACGAGGCGCTGGGCGCCGCCCAGGCGTTCTCCGGCCGGGCGGGCATGACCGGCCGGCTCACCGTGCACTACCGCAGCCCCACCCCGCTCGACACCGAGCTGCGCCTGCGCGCCGACATGGAGCGCGCCGAGGGCCGCAAGATCTTCTGCACCGCCACGCTCCACGCCGGGGAGCGCCTGTGCGCGGAGGCCGAGGGGCTCTTCGTCACCGTCGACCCGGCCAAGGTGCAGGCGATGCTCGAGCGGCGGGCCGGCCGGAGCTGACCGCCACCGGCTGAGGTGGTCAGTCGAGCTCGGGGGCGGTCGGCATGCCGTCGTCGATCCACCGGTCGACGACCACGGTCTCGTTGGCGAGCCACGACTGCAGGCCCGACACCAGCGCCCGCTCGACGGCGCGACCGCCGACCAGCAGCCTCACCGTGAGCTCGCCCTCGACGGCGCGGACGGTGCCGCCGGCCGACGCCGCCTCGAACCGCTCGACGGCGCGGGCCTGGAGGCGGTCGGGGTAGTGGTCGGGCTTCAGGTCGACGACGGCGCGGCGCTGCACGAGGTCGAGCTCGGTGACCTGCACCCACGTCAGCAGGGTGGGGTCGACCACCGCGGTGGCGCCGGGAGGGAGGTCGCCCCGGTACGCGTAGCGGGCGCGCACCACCACGAGGTCGGACTCGCGGCGGTGCTCGAGCAGCTCACCGGCCGAGAGCGGCGCCACCGCGCCGACCGAGGTGACGAGGTCGGGGTCGGCGTAGGCGGCGAGCACGTCGTCGAGCGAGGCGGAGAACTGGTTGTCGGCTCGGAAGTCCACGGGCTCAGGCCTCCTGGCCCACGACGAGGGCGAGCAGCTCGTCGCCGAAGCGGCCGACCTTGACCTCGCCGAGGCCGTGCACGCCGAGCAGCTGGGCGGGGGTGGTGGGGCGGACGCTGGCGATCTCGACCAGGGTGCGGTCGTTGCAGATGACGTAGGCGGGCATGCCGGCGGCGCGGGCCTTCTCGGTGCGCCACGTGCGCAGCGAGTCGAGCAGGGCCCGGCCCTCGTCGTCGAGGTCGGCGGGGGCCAGCGCCCCGGCGGCCCGCGGCAGGTCGGGCCGGGTGCGCGAGCGCGTGTGCGGCTTCTTCTCCCGGGGCGGAGCGGGCGCCGCCTGGCCCGCGCCCTTGCCGACGTCGACGGGGTCGGTGCCGGCGCGCAGCGCGGCCGACGCCGCCACCACGGTGTCGAGGTAGGGCGAGCGATCGCGGCGCAGGTCGCGGGTGCCGAAGCGGCGCTGGGCGGCCCAGCTGCAGACGAGCTCGCGCTCGGCGCGGGTGAGGGCCACGTAGAAGAGCCGGAGCTCCTCGTTGAGCGCCTCACCGGTGCGGGCGTGGCCGATGGGCACCAGCCCCTGCTCGAGGCCGGCGAGGTGCACGACCGGCCACTCGAGGCCCTTGGCCGCGTGGAACGTGGTGATCTCGACCGCGTCGCCCAGGCGGTCGGGCTGGTCGGCCCGGGTGGTGGAGTTGAGCCACGACAGCAGCCCCGGGACGCTCGGTGTGGCCTCGACCGCGGCGTAGTCGCGGGCGAGCTGCACGAGGGCGTCGACGTTGGCCCGGCGCTCCTCGGCGCGGTCGCCGGTGCCGGCGGCCTCGTCGACCGAGGCGGCGAGGTCGGCCAGGGCGTCGTCGAAGCTGCCGCGCGAGCGGCGCAGGTCGGCCAGCGCGGCCTTGATCTCGGGCTGGTCGAGCAGTGGCGTGGCGCCGCGCACCCGGAAGGGGATGTCGGCCTTCGACAGCGCCTCCTCGATGGCGGGGATCTGCGCGTTGGTGCGCACCAGCACCGCCTGGCTCGACCACGTGGTGCCGGGGCCGTGGTGGTCGCGCACCGCGCGGGCGATGCCCCGGGCCTCGGCCTTGGCGTCGTCGTAGGCGTGCACCGAGGGCACCGGCCCGTCGGAGCGGGTGGCGCCGAGGGCGCCCTCGCGGTCGACGCCCCGACCGCCACCGACGAGCACGGCGTTGGCGACGGCGAGGATCTGGGGCGTGGAGCGGTAGTTGTCGGTGAGCCGGACGACCTCGGCCGACGGGAACCGCTGTGGGAACCGCCGCAGCGCCTCGGGATCGGCGCCGTTCCACGCGTAGATCGCCTGGTTGGGGTCACCCACCACGCAGAGGTCGAGGCGGTCGCCGCGCCAGGCGTCGAGCAGCGCCTGCTGGAGCGGGTTGACGTCCTGGAACTCGTCGACGAACAGGTGCTGGAAGCGCCAGCGCTGGGCCGCCGCGAACTCGGGATCGCGGAGGAGGTCGCGCCGGCAGACGCGGAGCAGGTCGTCGAAGTCGACCAGGCGGCGCTCGCGGCGGGCCTCTTCGT
>CAMFLJ010000289.1 GCA_945957335.1 uncultured Actinomycetes bacterium
GGCAGCTGGCCGCCGAGGGCCTGGACGACGTGGCCGACCTGGCCATCATCGGCGACGCCGACGACGTGGCCGAGCAGATCGACGCGCTGGTCACGCTCGGCGTCACCGAGCTGATGGCCGACGTCGTCGGCACCGAGGCCGAGGTGGAGGCGACCATCGCCGTGCTGTCCACCCTCGACCTCACGGGCTGACGGCCCCCGGAGCCGTCGCGGTACGGTTGGCCCACGCCGCGGCGCGCTGCGCCGCCCGGCTCCAGGGGGACTCCATGCACGAGCTCGTGATCCGCGGGGGGACCGTGGTCGACGGCACCGGTGCCGCGCCGCGCGTCGCCGACGTCGCGGTCAGCGGCGGCACCATCGTCGAGGTCGGCACGGTCGACTCCGAGGGCGCCCGCGAGATCGACGCCACCGGCCAGGTGGTCACCCCCGGCTTCGTCGACATCCACACGCACTACGACGGCCAGGTCACCTGGGACGACACCCTCTCCCCCACCAGCTGGCACGGC
Organism: uncultured Actinomycetes bacterium; assembly: GCA_945957335.1. Classification (GTDB taxonomy): domain Bacteria; phylum Actinomycetota; class Acidimicrobiia; order Acidimicrobiales; family Acidimicrobilacustridaceae; genus CAMFLJ01. The sequence continues at coordinate 506 of CAMFLJ010000289.1, forward strand.
GTCACCACCCTCGTGCTCGGCAACTGCGGTGTGGGCTTCGCCCCAGTGGCCCCGGACAAGCGCGAGTGGCTGGTGCAGCTCATGGAGGGTGTCGAGGACATCCCCGGCACCGCGCTCCACGAGGGCATCCGGTGGGGCTGGGAGACCTTCCCCGAGTACCTCGACGCCATCGGCTCGGAGCCCAAGGCGCTCGACGTCGCCGCCCTCGCCCCCCACAGCGCGATCCGCGCCTACGTCATGGGCGAGCGCGGGGCCCGCAACGAGCCCGCCTCCGCCGACGACCTCCGCGAGATGGCCGCCATCGTGCGCGACGCAATCGACGCCGGCGCCGTGGGCGTGTCGACCTCGCGCACGATCCTGCACAAGGCCCTCGACGGCGAGCCCGTGCCGGGCACCTTCGCCGCCGACGACGAGCTGTTCATGCTGGGCCGGGCCCTCGCCGACGTCGGCCGCGGCGTGTTCGAGCTGGCCCCCGCCGGCATCCAGGGCGAGGACCTCGACGCACCCGACGTCGAGGTCGCGTGGATGCGCCGCCTCGCCGCCGAGACGGGCCGCCCCATCACCTACGGCTTCCTGCAGCACGACGTGGCACCGCGCGACTGGGAGCGCCTCCTCGAGGTCGCGTCGCAGGCCCACGCCGACGGCGTGCCGCTGCGCCCGCAGATCACCGGCCGCCCGATCGGCATGCTGCTCGGCCTCCAGGGCTTCAACCCCTTCGTCACCCGGCCCACCTACCTGGCGCTCAAGGACCTGCCGCTCGAGGAGCGGGTGGCCGAGCTGCGCAAGCCCGAGGTGCGCAAGGCGATCCTCTCCGAGGACGACCTCGTGCCGCTGCCGTCCTACATCGGCATGGGCCTCGACCGCATCTTCGAGCTGGGCGAGCCGCCCGAGTACGAGCCCGCCCCCGAGGCGTCGATCGCGGCCGAGGCCGGCCGGCTCGGCCGTGAGCCCTACGACCTCCTCTACGACATGCTCCTGCGCCGGGAGGGCCACGAGCTGCTGATGCGCCCGCTCGTCGGCTACAGCGACCTCATCATGGACCCCATCCGCGAGATGCTCCTGCACCCGGCCACCGTGCTCGGCGTGGGCGACGGCGGGGCCCACGTGAAGGTCATCTGCGACGCCAGCACGCCCACCTACATGCTCACCCACTGGGTGCGCGACCGGTCGCGGGGCCCGAAGCTCCCGATCGAGACCGTCGTGCAGAAGATGACGAAGAACAACGCCGACCTCTACGGGCTCTCCGACCGCGGTGTCGTGGCCCCCGGCCTGCGGGCCGACCTCAACGTCATCGACCTCGACCACCTCACGCTGCGGGCGCCCGAGTTCCGCCACGACCTGCCCGGCGGCGCCGCCCGCCTGGTGCAGGAGGCCAGCGGCTACACCGCCACCATCGTGGCCGGCACCGTCACCCGCTCGAACGACACCGACACCGGAGCCCGCCCCGGCGGGCTCGTCCGCTCCGGCAGCACCATTTCTGGAAAGGCGGCCCGATGAGCCTGCTCGACGACCCGAACAAGACCGAGTCCCTCGAGGGCCTGGCCATCACCGCGTCGGGCCTCGACCGCAACGGCCCCACGCTCGTGCCGGTCGACCGCTACATCTCGCCCGAGTGGGCGGCGATCGAGGCCGAGAAGGTGTGGCCCCACGTGTGGCAGGTCGCCTGCTCGGTCGACCACGTTACCGAGCCCGGCGACTTCTACGAGTACCGCTGCGGCTGGATCTCGATCCTGATCGTGCGGGGCGACGACGGCGAGCTGCGGGCCTTCCAGAACGCGTGCCGCCACCGCGGAAACGCCATCTGCGAGGGCACGGGCTCGGGCCTCGAGGAGCTGCGCTGCCCGTACCACCGCTGGGCCTGGACCACCGAGGGCAAGCTCTGGCAGGTGCCCAACCGCAAGGGCTTCGGGCACCTCGACAACGACGACTACGCCCTGATCCCCGCCCAGGTCGACACCTTCGGGCGCATCGTGTTCGTCAACCTCGACATGGACGCCATGCCGCTCGGTGAGTGGCTCGAGGGCATCCCCGACGACCTCTCGTGGTGCCCGCTCGACGACTACCGCTGCTCGGCGCAGGTGATCACGCCCATGCCGTCGAACTGGAAGGTCGTGGCCGAGGGGTTCTCCGAGACGTACCACATCCAGGGGATCCACCGGGAGATGTTGGGCCACATCGACGACGTCGACGCACCGCAGAAGCTGTGGCACCGCCACGGGATGTCGTACCAGAACTACGGCGTGCCCTCGCCCCGGCTGGGCAAGAACGGCACCCCCGAGGTCGTGTGGACGACGTGGCTCAACAACATGGGCGAGCGCCTCGGCATCCCGAAGGACACGCCGGCGCCCGACGTGCCCGAGGGCCTCACCATGCAGGACGTCATCGCCCAGGGGATCATCGACCACTGCGCCTCGCAGGGCGTCGACATCTCGATGCACGACAACGTCCGGATCTGCGCGATCTCGCAGTACAACCTGTTCCCGAACGCCAGCATGCTGTTCATGCCCGACATGTTCTCGGTGCTGTCGTCGCGACCGGGCCCGACGCCCGACGAGTCGCAGTTCGTGATGATGTCGTTCCGGCGGGTCGCCCCGGGTGCGCCGCGCAGCACGCCGCTCACCGCGGAGGTCCCGGCCGGCACCGACTTCGGCTTCGTGATGAACCAGGACGTCGGCATCATGAAGACCGCGCAGCGGGGCCTCCACCAGCCGGGGCTCACCCACCTCGCCCTGTCGGCCGAGGAGTGCCGGGTGATCAACCTGCACCGCAACCTCGACGAGTGGTGCGGCGCCGGCGACTCAGCCCGGTAGGGCGCCGCCGCCCTACCCGCAGACCAACCGGCCCCGCACGATCCGGCACGTCGTGGTCGTGGTGGTCGACGGCCGCGTCGTGGTCGTGGTCGTGGCCCGCGTCGTGGTGGTGGTGACGTCGTCCTCCCCGTCGTCGGCCGTGGTCGTGGTGGTGCCCCCGACGGCCGAGGTGAGCTTGGCGTCCTTGAGCGTCGCGTTGGTCCGGGTGCCCAGGTAGGTCAGCCCGCCCACGCACACCACCGCGATCAGCGCCAGCAGCACGGCGTACTCCACCGCCGCGGCCCCGCGATCGCCGATCCAGCGTCGAACGTTGCGTCGCATCGAGAGGTCTCCCGTCCACTCGTTGCCGGCGGCAGGGCCACCGAGATGTCGAGAGGGCGGTTTCGCTACTCGCTCCTCGCCGGCCAAGCGACCACGTACGGCCGGCGGATCATCGCGTCCCCGGCGCCACGCAGTGCGGCGCCGGTCACAGTGTTCACCACGGAGGGTGCCCATCGGTATGGGTCATCCGACCCAATCGCACGGAGCGTGGCCCGACGGCCTCAGCCGTTGCCACCTCGGCCGTTGCCGTTGCCGTTGCCGCAGTTGCTGTTGCCCGAGTAGCCGTTGTTGCCGTTGCCGCACTGGCTGCCGGAGTCCTCGGTCGTCGTGGTCGTCCGGGGGGTCGTCGTGGTGGTCGTGGGTGCGGCCGTCGTGGTGGTGGTGCCGCCTCCGGCGACGGTGGTCTGGGTCACGCCCAGCACCTGGGCGGCGCCGCCCATCTTGGTGCTGACCGCCTTGCCTGCGAGGCCGAGGGCCCCGAGGCACACGACGGCGATCACGGCGAGCAGCACCGCGTACTCCACGGCACTGGCCCCACGGTCTGCGAGTCGCTTGCGATCCATGACAGCTCCCATCACCTCGCCACCCGGGACCGGGTGGCAGAACCAGATGAGGAGTGGGTTCGCTGCTCGCTCCCCGACGGCCAAGCGACCAGGTACGGCCGGCGGATCGAAGCGTCCTCAACGCCGGTCTCCTCCGGCGCACCCCGCTCGTCGGCCATCAGCGGCCCTTGTTGAGGCATTCGGCGCGATTGGGACGTACGGCCCACCGCCCGCCCGATGGCCCGAAACCCCACGCGCGCCCGGTTCCGCTGGTCCGATCCGGGCGTCACCGCGTTAGCGTCGGGGCATGCCGGCGTACCGCTCCCGCACCACCACCCACGGCCGCAACATGGCCGGTGCCCGCGCCCTGTGGCGCGCCACCGGCATGACCGACGACGACTTCGACAAGCCGATCATCGCCGTGGCCAACTCCTTCACCCAGTTCGTGCCCGGGCACGTGCACCTCAAGGACCTCGGCCAGCTCGTGGCCGAGGAGGTCGCGGCGGCCGGGGGCGTGGCCAAGGAGTTCAACACCATCGCCGTCGACGACGGCATCGCCATGGGCCACG
>CAMFLJ010000290.1 GCA_945957335.1 uncultured Actinomycetes bacterium
TCATCTCGTTGCGCATGTGGGCACGGACGCTGGAGGCCTCCAGCCCGGCCTGGGTCATCTTCTTGGTGAGCTCGACGCCGATGCGGCTGAGCCCGGCGATCTGGTCGGCGATCTCGAGGCACGTGGGCAGCAGGTCGTCGCGGCTCACGACCCGGCTCAGCAGCCCGGCCCGCTCGGCCTCCTCGGCGCCCATGTCGCGCCCGGTGAGCATGAGCTCGTTCGAGCGGCCGGCGCCGATGATGCGCGGCAGGAGGTACGACAGGCCGAGCTCGGCGGCGGTGAGGCCGTTGTTGATGCCGGCGGCGCGGAAGTAGGCCTCGGGCGTGCCGATGCGGATGTCGCAGCAGGCGGCCAGGCACAGCCCGCCGCCGATGGCCGGCCCGTTGACCGCGGCGATCACCGGCTGGTGCATCTCCATGATGCCGAGCACCACGTCGTCGAGGAGCTTGCCGGCGCGGTGGGCGATGGTGGTGGGCGTGAGCCCGTCGATGTGCGGGAGCGTGCCCGACATCTTCTGGTCGGCACCCGAGCAGAAGCCCTCGCCCGCACCGGTGACGACCACGACGCGTGTGTCGTTGTCGTTGGCGACGCGCTCGAGCTCCTCGGTGAAGGGCAGCATCACGTCGAACGCCATGGCGTTCATGCGCTCGGGCCGGTTGAGCGTGATGACGGTGACGTGCGGTACGGGCTTGTCGACGATGACGAACGACACGGTTCCCCCCTGGTGTGCGGACCGGCTCACCCTAACCACCGGCCCGTCGGCGAGGTCCGGCATCGGCGCCGGGCGAGGCGGGTAGAGTCGTCGCCGGCGAAGGGGAGTAGCCCCCCACAGGGAGATCGACACGCTGGGTGATGAGCCCCGGTCCCCTGGCCCGCTCCGGCGGGTGGGCAAGACCTTCGGCCGGCATCCGCACCAGGTTGCCCGGTCGAAGCGCGGCTCCCGCACTGCTCGAACCGGGCGGAGAGGCTCCCGACAGTGTTCATCCAGGCGTTCCTCATCAGCTTCGGCGTGATCTTCGTGGCCGAGCTGGGCGACAAGAGCCAGCTCATGGCCCTCGCCTTCGCCACCCGCTACAAGCCGCTGCCGATCCTGATCGGCATCACCATCGCCACCGCGGTCGTGCACGCGGTGTCGGTGCTCGTGGGCGTGCTGATCGGTGCCCGCATCCCGACCGACGCCATCAACATCGTGGCCGGCCTGGCGTTCCTCGGCTTCGCGTGGTGGACGTGGCGGGGCGACTCGCTCGACGACGACGAGGCGGCCAAGGTCGAGCGCGACAGCCGGTCGGCCATCGTGGCGGCGAGCGTGGCGTTCTTCCTCGCCGAGCTGGGCGACAAGACCATGCTCGCCACGATCACGCTGGCCACCACCCACGGCTGGTTCGGCACGTGGCTGGGCTCGACGGTCGGGATGGTCGCCGCCGACGCCCTCGCCATCCTCGTGGGCGCCTACCTGGGCACCCGGCTGCCCGAGCGGGTCATCCGCATCGGGGCCACGGCGCTGTTCGTCCTGTTCGGCGTCGTGCTGCTGGTCGAGGGCCTGCGGGGCTAGCTCCGACTGCGGTTGCCGGGCCCCAGGCCCCGCCCGGATGGGACCTTCGGCGCTCGGGCCGGGCGGGGGCGCACCGGTACCATCGGCGACCGTGCTCCCGTCCCCGCTGCTCCCCCGTCGCCGTGGCCCGCTGGTGGCCGCGGCGGTCGCCACCGCCTGCCTCGCCCTGGCCGGGTGCAGCGGCAGCGGCGGCGACAAGGCCCAGACCGAGGACACCATCACCTCCACCACGCCGGTCACCGGCGTGAACGCCTGCGCCGACGTCGAGCCGGGCGTGGTCGTCGACCGCACGCTGGCGGTCATCCACTTCTCGACCGACAACATCTGCCCGGGGTGGGTCACCGTCGAGCAGGGCACCCAGGTCACCTTCACCAACGACGACAGCGTCCCCCGCACCGTCGTGGTCACGGCCACCCAGATGCCCGATGCCGCCGAGCTCACCCGCTTCACCCTCGCCCCCGGGGCCAGCCAGCCCTTCGACACCCTCGACGAGGCCACGCGAGGCTTCAGCACCGACGCCCAGCCCGGGTTCCGGGGCACCATCGAGGTGGTCGGCCCCGGCGGGGGCATGCAGCACTAGGCGCCGGCTCCCGCTGCGGTCGACGCCGGCCGATGCCCCTCAGCCGTCGCCGTAGAGCGAGGTGAGCTCGGCCGCGATCTCGCGCATCGTGGCCCGGGCCGACGGGGGCTCGACGACCTCGACCATCGCCCCGAACCCGGCCAGCTCCCCGACGACGCCCCGCTCGACGGGGCCGACCACCTCGACCTCCACCCGACCGTCGGGCGTCGGCGTGCCGGTGCGCAGCCGGGTGCCGAGCACCCGTTGCACGAGGCCGATGGCGTCGGGCCGCACGAGGGCGCGCACCTCGGCGGCGTACCAGTGCGAGCGGACGTGCTCGCCGACGGCGGCCCACGCCGCCTCGAGGTCGAAGCCCTCAGGCCGCTCGACCGACCGGTCGGTGAGCTCGGCCTCGACCACCCGGTCGATCCGGAACGTGCGCTGCCCCGCCGCGGTGCCGGCGACGAGGTACCAGACCGAGCCGCGGGCGGCGAGGCCGAGGGGATGCACCGTGCGGCGGCTCTCGCTGCCGTCGCCCGCCACGTAGTCGAGCTCGACCTGTCGGGCCTCCACCACCGCCCGCTGGAGGAGCGGGAGCCAGCGGGGTGGCTCCGCCGCACGGGCGGGCCCACCCCAGCCGTGGTCGACGATGACGGCCGACGACGCCGCCTCGGCGTGGTCGCGCATGGGCTCGGGCAGGGCGCGCACGAGCTTGCGCAGGGCGGCCCGCACCTCGGGCGTGGCCGTGGCCGGGCCGGCCACCAGGAACAGCGCCCGGGCCTCGTCGGCGGTCAGCCCGCTCAGGTCGGTGCGGCCGCCGCCGAGGAGCTGCCAGCCGCCGTTGCGGCCCTGCTGGGAGTACACCGGCACACCGGCCATCGACAGCGCCTCGAGGTCGCGCCGGGCGGTGCGCTCGGAGACCTCGAGCTCGTCGGCCACCTCGGCGGCGGTGACGCGCCCTCGGCGCTGGAGGATGAGCAGGAGGGCCACCAGGCGGTCGGCTCGCATGCCCCGAACCTTCTCACGGAAACCGGTCACATGGTGTCCGGTTCAGCCGCAGATGATGAGCCCATGACCGACTCCACCAGCCCCAGCCCGACCACGACAGGCACCGCGACCACCGCCCTGCTCGACGACCCCCGACCGCAGCTCCACGAGGCGCTCGCCACCGCGGCGGCCACCGTCGCCGGCGTCCGCACCGACGAGCTCTCCCTCCCGACCCCCTGCGGCGCCTTCGACGTCGAGGGCCTGCTCGCCCACCTCGTCGCCGTGGTCGAGCGCATCGAGACGATCGGCCGCACCGCCGACGTCGGCGAGGTGCCCGACACCATCGCCGTCCCCCTCGACGAGCTGCCCGCCCGTTGGGCCGAGAGCTCCGCCCGGGCCGAGGCGGCCTGGGCCGACGACAACCACCTCGAGCGCACCGTCCGCGTCCCGTGGGACACCATGCCCGGCCGTGACGCCCTCGCCGTCTACGTGAACGAGCTCACCGTGCACACGTGGGACATCGCCCGGGCCACCGGCCGCACCCCCGAGTGGGACGACGAGGTGCTGGTCGTCTCCGAGGCCGCCATGCACCAGGTGCTCCCCGATCCGGTGCGGGCGCCGATGTGGGCGGCGTTCGCCGACGCGCTCGGCGATGCGTTCGACCCGCCGTTCGCCGATGCCGTCGAGGTCGCTCCCGACGCGCCGGCGATCGACCGGGTGGTGGCCTGGAACGGGCGCCGGCCCTAGCCCCTGGCCGAGCTCCGTCGGTGGGTGGGCGGCGTCGCGGCGCCTACCAGCTGCCGCCGCCCCCACCGCCGGAGCCGCCGCCGAACCCACCCCCGCCGAAGCCGCCACCGAAGCCACCGCTCGAGCTGCCCGAGCTCACGGGGGCGGGTGGCGTGCTCGCCTGGTGCATCACCGATCCGTAGGCCCAGGCGTTGACCCACCGCACGTCGCTGGCGCCCATCCACGTGAGGTCGGGGGCGTCGAAGGCGTCGACCCAGCGGTCGACGGCGTCGAAGGCCACGGCGTAGCCCAGGTACTGGCGCAGCAGCCCGGCGTCGGCGGCCGCCTTGGCGTGCATCTCCTCGCTCTCGTCGAAGAAGCGCCGGAAGCCCTCGGCCCGGTAGCCCGCGCCGAGGCCCTTGGTGGTGCGGTCGCGGCCGGCCCGCCGCACCCGGGTGAGGCCCCAGGCGCCGACCATCACGGCGACGCCGAGCCCGGCCAGCACGACGCCGACGCGCCAGGGCAGCGCCCGCAGGAAGGCACCCATCAAGGCGGCCAGGCCGACGGTGAGCGCGAAGGCCACGATGGCGCCGGTGACGTGGGCGGCGGTGCCCGAGCCGGTGCCGCGGAGGCGCCGCTCGACCAGCCCGGCGTTGCGGAGGTCGTCGTCGAGCTCCCCGAGGATCTGGTCGCGCGCCTCACCCATCTCGGCGGCGCGGTCGCCGAAGCGGGCGTCGCCGCCTCCGGCCGGGATGAGGGCGGAGAGCAGCCGCTCCTCGTAGGTGCGCAGCGGCCGCCCGGCGCCACCGGGGCGGCGCCGGGCCACCCAGTCCTCTGTGACTTATAAACATATCCGAGCCCACGAGACTAATGCGAATCGCGGTTTGGGGGGTGTGGTTGA
>CAMFLJ010000291.1 GCA_945957335.1 uncultured Actinomycetes bacterium
CCGTGAACCTCAGCGTCGAGGAGCCCTGAGCCGCCCGACCTCTTGCGGTTCTGGCATGCGTTCTGCACCCCTAGGGGTGCAAGACGCATGCCAGAACGAGATGTCGAGGTCGCCAGCGGCCCGCGATGTGGCTCAGGTGGTGGCCAGGAGGATGCCCTCGCCCTCGGCGGCGGTGAGGCCGTCGGGTCGTCCGGCGAGGTAGCGCCCGGCGAGCTCGGAGGTCGACACGTACCGGGCGTCGGCGAAGCCGGCGGCGTTGGCCAGGGCGACGATCTCGTCGGGGGCGAAGAAGCTGATCCACGGCGTGCCCGACGCAGCGGCGCCGCGGGCGGCGCCCTCGAGCCCCGGGCGATCGGCCGGGTCGAGCATCTCGAACGGGAGCATGAAGGTCATCGCCACCGTCGAGCCGGGCGCCAGCGCAGCCAGCCGGCGCAGCGTGGCGTCGGTGGCGGGCTTCGAGATGTACATCGAGACCCCGCTCGACGACACGACGGTGGGCACCGCCGGGTCGAGCCCGGCGTCGAGCAGCGCCGCCCACCAGTCGTCGTCGGCCTCGAAGTCGACCGGAACCAGCCGCAGGTGGTCGGGCACGCCGAGCCCGAGGGCGTCGAGGCGCTCGCGCTTCCAGGCCTGCGGGTCGGGCTGGTCGACCTCGAACACCGTGACGGTGCCGGCCAGCTCGGCGTGGCGCTGGGCGAAGGTGTCGAGCCCGGCGCCGAGCAGCACGTACTGGGCGATGCCGCCGTCGACGACGAGGTCCTCGACGTAGCGGGTCCGGGCCACGATGGCGACGCGGAACGGTGCGGTGCCGACCGGGTGCATGTCGCCGCGCTGCTGCCACCCGGGCTCGGGATCGGCCAGGGCCACGCCGACCTCGTCGGTGATCAGGTGCGGCGGCGCGTCGACCTGCACGTGGAGGGCGCGCCAGAGCGCGGTGCGCACCGCGCTGCTGTCGGGCCGGGCCCCGGTGCTCACGGCGCGCCCGGGGCCTGGAGGCTCCAGAGCCGGCCGTCGGGGTCGCGCACGACCATCTCGCGGGTGCCCCAGTGGGTGGGCGCGAACGGCGTGACCACCTCCACGACGTCGTCGGCGTCGAAGCCGTCGGCGTCGGCCACCCCGAGCACGACGCGGGTGCCGACCGGCTGGTCCTCGGGCACCTCGGCGATGAACACGTAGGGGCCGTCGCCGTTGCGGAGCTGGCCCGAGCCGTGCCCGGTGTCGAACTCGAGCGTGTAGCCGAGGGCCTGGAAGAACTTCGCCGCCCGGCCCCAGTTGTGCGTCTCCAGGAAGACGGCCTCCACCCCGTTGGTGCTCATCGTGCCTCGTCCTCTCTCGCCCGCAGGTACTCGTCCAGCGCCGCCGCGACGAGCGCCGAGAGCGACTGCTCGGTGTCGACGGCGTGGTGCTTGACCCGCTTGATCAGGTCCAACGGCAGGTAGACGTTGAACTGCTTCACCTCGTCGGGTGCCATGCGAGGATGCTAGCAACCTACCAAGCCCGGCGCGCCAGCCCCCTTCGGTCGCCCCCGGGACGCGCCACGGGCCGCCCCGGAGGGCGGCCCGTGATCACGGTCGTGGAGCCGTCAGCGGCCCGGGCTCACTTCGAGGTGCGGGAGTACTTCCGCGAGGCCAGGAACGAGAAGACGATGGTGATGCCCACCGCCCAGCCGATGGCGTACCAGAGGTCGGCGCCGGGGTTGGTGCCGGTGTAGAGGGCCCGTGCCGCGTTGGTGAGCTTGGTGAAGGGGTTCCAGTCGGCGAAGGTCTGCAGCGCCGAGGGCATCGAGGCGGTGGAGACGAACGCGGACGACACGAAGGTGAGCGGGAACATCCAGATGAACCCGGCCGAGTTGGCGGCCTCGACCGACTTCACCGACAGGCCGATGAACGCCTGCACCCACGAGAACGCGTAGCTGAAGAACAGCAGCAGGAACGTGGCGCCGAGGGCGGCGGCCACCGTGCCGCCGATGCGGAACCCGACGATGTAGCCGACGATGAACATCACCACGAAGGTGAAGATGTTGCGGCACAGGTCGGAGACCGTGCGCCCGACCAGCACCGACGGCTGGTACATCGGCAGCGACCGCAGCCGGTCGATGATGCCCTTCTGCATGTCCTCGGCCACGCCGATGCCGGTGAACGCCGAGCCGAACAGCACGGTCTGGGCGAACACGCCGGGCATGAGGTACTGCGTGTAGCTGTCGTAGCCGGGGACGTCGATGGCGCCGCCGAACACGTAGTTGAACAGCAGCACGAACATGATCGGCTGGATCGTGGCGAAGATCAGCAGGTCGGGGTTGCGGGGCACGGCGGGCAGGTGACGCGTCGCCTCGGTCCAGGTGTCGCGCCACATCCACACCGGGCCGCGGGGCACCTCGCGGGTGCGCGCCGGGGCGGTGGGGGAGAGGTCGCCGGTGGTGGCGGCGGTGGTTGTCATCGGTCGGCCCCCTCGGTGTCGTCGTCGGACTCTGTGCTGCGGCCGGTGAGCTGCAGGAACACGTCGTCGAGCGTGGGCCGGCGCACGACCACGTCGACGACCTCGATGTCGGCGTCGTCGAGCAGGCGCACCACGCCGGGTACGAGCTTGTGGGTGTCGCTCACCGCGATGGTGACGGTGCGGGCCTCGCGGTCGACGCGCTCGGCGCCGGTGACGGCGCAGCGGTCGTGGAGCAGCTCCGCGGTGCGGTCGAGGTCGTCGACCCGGGCGACGCTGACCTCGAGGCGGTCGCCGCCGATCTGGCCCTTGAGCTCGTCGGCCGTGCCCTGGGCGATGACGGTGCCGTGGTCGATCACCACGATGTCGTCGGCCAGGCGCTCGGCCTCGTCGAGGTACTGGGTGGTGAGCACGGTGGTGGTGCCCTCGGCGACCAGCTGCTCGATGAGGTCCCACATGCCGAGGCGGCTGCGGGGGTCGAGGCCGGTGGTGGGCTCGTCGAGGAACAGCACGGCGGGCCGCGACACCAGGCTCATGGCGATGTCGAGGCGCCGGCGCATGCCGCCGGAGTAGCCCTTGACGACGCGGTCGCCGGCGTCGGTGAGGTCGAAGCGCTCGAGCAGCTCGGCCGCCCGGGCCTTCGCGTCCTTGGTGGGCAGGTGGTACAGCCGCCCGACGTGCTCGAGGCTCTCGAAGCCGGTGAGGCGCTCGTCGACCGCGGCGTACTGGCCGGTGAGCCCGATCCGCGCCCGCACGCGGCGGGGGTCGCGCGCCACGTCGACGCCGTCGACGGTGGCCGTGCCCGCGTCGGGCTTGAGCAGGGTGGTGAGGATCCGCACCGTGGTGGTCTTGCCGGCGCCGTTGGGGCCGAGCAGGCCCAGCACGGTGCCCGGCTCGACCTTGAGGTCGACCCCCCGCAACGCCTCGGTGTCACCGAAGCTCTTCTTCAGGCCTTCCGCCTCGACCGCATACATGGTTGTGCAAGCTACCGAGGGGGTGTGACGGTTCCTGTCCGGTTTACGGGCCCGTCGGTCGTCGTCGACCGCGACCGGCGACCGGCCACGCGGACGGGCCGCGGATCACCCCACCGTGATCTGGGCCAGCTTCTCGGCCATGTAGTCGCCGGCCACGAACGGCTCGAAGCCGTCGGCCTCGCCCACGCCGGGGATGGGCTCGATCCGCACCGCCGGGTCGGGCTCGCAGAAGTACACGAGCGACACCAGCGACTCCTCGGGCGCCTCCTGCGACGGCGGCAGCACCCGGTGGGGCGCCGAGTGCCAGCGCCCGTTGCTCCACGCCTCCAGGAGGTCACCGCAGTTCACGACGAGCGAGCCCTCGACCCACGGTGCGTCGACCCACGTGCCGTCGCTGAGCTGCACCTGCAGGCCACCGAGCCCGGGCTGGCGGTCGAGGACGGTGATCGTGCCGAAGTCGGTGTGGGGCCCGATGCGCCACTGTCCCGGAAGGGGAGGGCCCACGTGGGTGAGGGGCGGGTACCAGTTCACGTTGCACGAGTTGTCGTGCCCGGCGCGCGAGGCGAAGTGCTCGGTGTCGGCGAGGCCCATCGCCTGGGCCGCCATGCGCAGCACGTCGAGGTGGACCGCCTCCACCGCGGCCAGGAACGTGGTCGCGGCGGGGGCGAACGCGGGCACCTCGTCGGGCCACCGGTTGGCGAGGGCCGCGTCGTGGCCGGGCAGCTCGGCGGTGGTCAGCACCCACGTCTCCTTCAGGTCCGGAGGGGTCGGCTCGCCCGAGGCGTAGCTGTTGGCCTCCATCCCGAACGGCACCCAGCCGCTGGTGGCCAGCGCAGGGGCGCGGTAGCGCTCCTTCACGTCGTCGGGCAGGCGGAACGCCTCCATGGCGGCGGCCCGCACCGCGGCCCTCGACTCGTCGGGCACGCCGTGGCCGACGACCACGACGAACCCGGCGTCGCGCAGCGACGCGTCGAGCTCGGCGGCCTCGTCAGCGCGCTCGGCGGGCGAGCCGGTGCGCCAGCGGCGGAGGTCGATCGTCCGCACGGGGCTGGGGTGGTCCATCGTCATCCTCCTGGGGGCTCCATGGGATCGGGGGCCGCGGTGGCCGGGGCTCCGGTGGTCGGGGCCCGGCGCGTTCCGGGCAGGCGCACGGCCAGCACGCCGGCGCACAGCGCGGCGAGCACCGTCGTCAGGAACGACAGCCCGATGGCGAGGGGCAGGCGGTCGTCGAGGTGGGCGATGACCACGGCCGTGAGGCTGGTGCCGAGCGCGGCGCCCAGCAGGTTGGCGAGCTGCACGCCCGCGGTGGCCTCGCC
>CAMFLJ010000292.1 GCA_945957335.1 uncultured Actinomycetes bacterium
GACCATGCCCGGGTGGATGGAGTCGGTCGACCACATCTCGCCGGGCCGGGCCTTCGGGCTGTCGCTCCTGCTGTCGGTGGTGAACCCGAAGAACCTGATGCTCGCCCTCGGCGCGGGAACGAGCCTGGCCCAGCTCTCGCCGAGCTCCGCCGACGCCGTGGCCGGCATCGTCGCCTTCGTGCTCATCGGCAGCTCCGCCGTGCTCCTCGCCGTCGGCTACGACCTGATCGCCGGCGAACGCGACCGCTCGACGCTCGACGCCGCCAAGGTGTGGCTCACGACCCACAACGACGCGGTGATGGCCACGCTGTTCGTCGTGTTCGGCGCGGTGCTGGTCTCGCAGGGCCTGGCGCTGCGCGGCTAGCCCATCGACGACGACAACGCCCCGACGGGCACGGCCTCGGGGTAGACGGTGGCCATCTCCGCCTTGAGCGCAGGGTCGTCGGCCCGGGCCGGGTCGAACCGCACCGCGCTCCCCCGCCGGGCGAGGTCGTCGTTGAAGGTGTCGGCGACGTCGGCCATCGACAGCGAACCGGCCTTGCGCCGGTCGCGCTCGGCCGCGGTGGCGTAGACGTCGGCCTTCCAGAGCACGCTCACCCGGTAGGTGTCGAGCGGGGCGCGGAAGCGCACCTCGCCGTGGTCGGTCACCACCCAGTCGCCGGCCGGGTCGTCGACCGGAGCCAGCGTGGCGGCGGGCGTCACCCGGATCGTGCCCTCGTCGAAGGGACCGGTCGGGGCGACCTGGTGGAACATGCCGTGGTTGTCGCCCACGAGCGCGGTGTTGGCCATCGCCCCCGAGTGCTCGACGGGCGCCGCGTCGGGACCGTTCGGCCAGTAGAGGAGGCCACCCCCGTCGGGGACGTCGTTCATCCACCAGATCGCGGTGGCCTGGACGATCTCGTAGCCGTCGAACACCCCGGACCACAGCATCACCCGCAGCACCCACATCGGCGTGTTGGTGCGGTCTCGGCCGTGGAAGCGCGGGTTGTCGGTGTGGGCCGGCCCGCCCTCGGCGATGGCCGCCATGAGGTTCACGTAGACGCTCTGCGGTTCGACCACCTCGGCGCCGTAGAACTCCTTCGCCGCCTCGATGTAGCCGGGGTGGTCGAGGAAGATGCGGGACCCGTCGGCGACGAAGTCGTCGTGCACCCAGTCGTTCTGGAACCACATGGTGCGGGTGCGGGCGTGGGGGTCGGCGCCGGGGCTGAACCACCCGCCGAGCGGCGTGTAGGGAGCCTGCGCGGCGAGCAGGTCCCGCACCGCGCCGAGGTCGTCGATCACGTCGTGCAGCAGCACGGGCGGCTTCGAGTACCGGATCGCCATCGTCCCCCCTCGGTCGACATCGCGAGGATACGAGGCCCACCCCGGGCGTCGCTCGATCACACCGGACGGTACGGTCCGAACGGTGGACACCGGCGACGACGGCGACGACAGGAACACCCGCCAGGAGGCCCTGGCCCGGGCGCTCCAGGAGCTGCAGCACGTCCTCGACCGTGTGCCGGCCGAGTTCCCCGACGCGTTCGGCGGCACCTCCGGCGGGCCGGACGCGACCACGGTCCTCGTGGTCGAGGGAGCCCCCGGTGCCGACGAGCTCGTCGCGACCATCCGCGCCGCCGAGCAGCGATCGATCGACGAGGTCGGGGTCAGCATCCGGTTCTCGTTCGCTCCCACACGACTTCCGCTCCGCCGGATCGACGGGGTGAGGGCGGTGCTCGCCCGAGAGCTCGTCGACTACCGCGGCCTCGCCACCATCGGGCTGAACGGCGTGGGGCTGGGTGGTCTCAGTGGACCGGGAGGAACCACCGGGATGTGCCTCGTCCTGCACGCACTACCGGGTACCGCCAGCGCGGTGCTGGCCGAGGCCCGACGCCGCTTCCCGGACATCCCCCTCCAGCTCCACGAGGGAGGCCCCGCCCGGACGATGCCCTTCCGCCCTGACGGTCCCGGACCGTCGCCGTACTGACCGGCCCGCGGCCGGGCTGGCAGGCTGCGCAGGTGGCCGACGATCCCGTGCAGTCCTACCTCGACGCCCTCGACGAGCCGGCCCGGACGACTCTGGCCGCCGTGCGCGACGCGATCCTCGAGCTGCGTCCGGACGCTGAGCCGTGCCTCTCCTACGGGGCGCCGGCGTTCGCGGTGGAAGGCAAGGTGATCGCCGGGCTCACCGCCTCGAGGCGCCACCTCAGCTACCTGCCCCACAGCGGCTCGGTGCTCGAGTCGCTGGGCGACGAGGTCGCCGGCTACCAGACCTCGAAGGGCGCCCTGCGGTTCCCGCTCGACGCTCCGCTGCCGAAGGAGCTGGTGGCCCGGCTCCTCGACGCGAAGCTCCGCGAGCTCGGCCTCACCTGACGGACGTCAACGGCTGCGGCGCAGGGGCTCGATGGTGTTGATGTAGTCGGCCAGGCGTGCGGCGACCTCGATGGCCTCGTCGATGTCGTCCCACTGCGGCACCGGTCCCGTCTCCGACAGCCGCACCCAGCCCTGGCGCCCGAGGAACGGCCCCATCACCGCGTCGGGGCCCAGCGCCTTGCGCCAGCGCTTCTCCGACGAGGCGAGCGCGGCCAGCACGGCGTCGTTGTCGGGCGCCTTCGGGTGCTCGGCGTGGAACCCCACCTCGAGGACGATGTCGCCGTCGACCTTCACGATCTGCGCCTCGTAGTGCTCGCGCTTCTCGTCGGGGAACCACACCTTCAACCCGTACCGGTGCGCCGACGCCCCCGGCTCCCCGAGCTCCGGTGCCACCGCCCCCAGCACCGCATCCCTCACGTCCTCGAACCCGAACCCCTCCACTCCCCCAGCCTGCCAGAGCACTCCGCCCGCTCCACCCCCCAAGCCCCCGAGGAGGTCCACGCCAGCCAGCCCGAGCGAGGGCCGTGCGCTCCGCAATTGCCCGACGGCCCCCCGGCTCTCACGAGGAGAAGGTCCACGCCCGGCCAGCGCGAGCGAGGGCGGGTGCCGTTGGGCGAGGACGCCCGCAATTGCCCGGCGGCCCTGCACGAACGGCGAGCCGGAACGTCGATCGGCCGTCGGTGCTGCGGGCGGACCGCCACAGGGCGACCGCCCGAGCGGGAGCTAGGACGCCGCGACCTTCTCCGACACCACTTTGGACGACCCACCCGGCTGCATCGACACCCCGTAGAGGCAGTCGGCCGCTTCCATGGTGCGCTTCTGGTGGCTGACGATCACGAGCTGGGCCTCGTCGCGGAACTCGGCGACCAGGCCGAGGAAGCGGTGGAGGTTGACGTCGTCGAGGGCGGCCTCGACCTCGTCCATGACGTAGAAGGGCGACGGCCGGGAGCGGAACACGGCGAAGAGGTACGCCAGCGCGGTGAGCGAGCGCTCGCCACCGGAGAGCAGCGAGAGCTTGCGCACGTTCTTGCCCGAGGGCTTGGCCTCGACCTCGATGCCGGTGGTGAGGAGGTTCTCGGGGTCGGTGAGCTTGAGCCGGCCCTGGCCGCCAGGGAAGAGGGTGGAGAACAGCGCCTCGAAGTTGGCGGCGACGTCGGCGAAGGCGGAGGCGAAGACGCTGACGATCTCGCCGTCGATGGCGCGGATCACCTTGGCGAGCTCGCGGCGGCTCTCCTTGACGTCGTCGAGCTGCTGCTGCAGGAACTCGTGGCGCTCGGTGAGGGCTTCGAACTCCTCGAGGGCGAGCGGGTTGATCGGGCCCATGATGCGGAGCTCGCGCTCGAGCTCGCGGATGCGGGCGGCCGGGTTCGAGCCGTCGGGCAGCTCGGGGCGCTCGGCGGCGATGGCGACGTCGGGCTCGGTGTCGAGGTCGCGGCGGATGGCCTCGACGGCGGCCTCGATGCGCATCTCGACCTCGGCGTGCTCGATCTCGGCTCGCTGGAGGCGCTCGCGCTGCTCGGTGAGGGCCTTCTCCTCGTCGGCGCGGCGGTGGCGGAGCTCGTCGAGCTTTGCGGCCACGGCGCGGGCGGCCTCGGACTGGCGGCGCCGGCGCTCGCGGAAGTCGTTGAGCTGCTCCTCGATGACGGTGGAGCGCTCGGTGACGAGGGCGGTGAGCCGGTCGAGGGCGGTGGCGGTGCGGTCGAGCTCGAGGCGGCGGGCGGCGGCCTCGGCGCGCTCGGCCGCGGCCCCTTCGAGGCGGGCCTCGACCTCGGCCTTGCGGCCGGTGAGGAACTGGCGGCGCTCGGTGACGGCCGCGGTGCGGACCTCGAGGTCGCTGCGGCGGCTGCCGACGTCGGCGGCCTGCTCCTCGAGGCGGGCTCGGGCGTCGGCCATGCGGCGGGCCGACTCGGCCAGCTCGGCGTCGGCGGCCTCGAGCGCGGGCAGCTGGGCCTCGAGCTCGGCGATGCGCTCGTCCTCGCGGGTGACGCGCTCGGACAGCTCGGAGAGGTGGCCCTGGAGGGCCTCGGCCTCGGTGGCGGCCTCGCGGCGGTCGGTCTCGACCCGCTGGAGGCGGTCGCCGGCGGCGGTGAGGTGGTTGTCGTTCTCGTCGAGCTGCTTGGCCAGCTCGTCCTCGGCGGCCTTGGCGTCGACGAGCTCGGCGCGGGCGGCGGCCAGGGCGGCGGCGGCCCGCTCGGCGGCCTCGGCGGCGGAGTCGGAGCGGTGCTCGGCCTCCTCGAGGGCGGCGCCGGTGGCACCCGAGCCCGAGGCG
>CAMFLJ010000293.1 GCA_945957335.1 uncultured Actinomycetes bacterium
CTGGCCGACGAGGCCGACCTCTTCGTCGACCGGGCGCGCCAGGCGATGGTGGCGCAGTCGCTCGGGTCGCCCACCCGGCCGCCGACCCGCCTCGAGGTGGCCACCCTCGGCTCCGACGCCGGCGTCATCGGCGCGGCGCTCGCGGCCGTCCCGCCGGCCGGGCCCGCTCCCACCCACGGCTGACGGCCGGGCCGCGGCCTCCGGCCGGAAGGCGTTCGGAGGCGGGGGAGCGCGCCCGATACCCTCGGCCCCATGGAGTTCCGCCGAATCACCTCGCTGCCGCCGTACGTCTTCACCATCATCGATGGCCTGAAGATCGAGGCTCGTCGAGCCGGCGAGGACGTCATCGACCTGGGGTTCGGCAACCCCGACCTGCCCTCGCCCGACATCGCCGTCGAGAAGCTGGCCGAGGCCGCCCACAACACCCGCAACCACCGCTACTCCGCGAGCCGGGGCATCCCCAAGCTGCGCCAGGCCATCGCCGACTACTACCAGCGGCGCTTCGACGTCACCGTCGACCCTGACACCGAGGTCATCAACACCATCGGTGCCAAGGAGGGCTTCTCCCACCTCATGTGGACCCTCCTCCAGCCCGGCGACGCCGCGCTGGTGCCCTCGCCGTCGTACCCGATCCACCGCTACGGCCCGATCTTCGCCGGGGCCGACATCCGCGAGGTGCCGCTCGGCACCGGCGCCGACTTCTTCGAGAACCTGCGCGAGGCCTGGGAGTACTCCTGGCCCAAGCCGCGCGTGATCGTGATGTCGTTCCCGCACAACCCCACCACCACGTGCGTCGACGTCGAGTTCATGCAGAAGGTCGTCGACTTCGCCCGTGAGCGCGAGGTCGTGATCGTCCACGACAACGCCTACGCCGACCTCGGCTTCGACGGCTACCGCCCGCCCTCGATCCTCCAGGCCGAGGGGGCCAAGGAGGTCGCCGTCGAGCTCTACTCGATGACGAAGTCGTTCTCGATGGCCGGCTGGCGCGTGGCGTTCATGCTCGGCAACCCCGAGGTCATCGCCGCGCTGGCGAAGCTCAAGAGCTACCTCGACTACGGCACCTTCCAGCCCATCCAGATCGCCGCCACGGTCACGCTCAACGAGGCCTACGACTTCCCCAAGGAGGTCAACGAGATCTACCAGAGCCGGCGCGACACGCTCTGCGACGGGCTCAACCGCATCGGCTGGGAGATGGAGCCGCCCAAGGGCACGATGTTCGCCTGGGCCCCGATCCCCGAGGCCTACTCCGAGATGGGCTCGGTCGAGTTCGCGTCGATGCTGGTGAAGGAGGCCCACGTGGCCGTCTCGCCCGGCGTCGGGTTCGGCCCCGGCGGCGACCGCCACGTCCGCTTCGCCCTCATCGAGAACGAGCAGCGCACGCTGCAGGCCGTCCGGAACCTGCGCCGGGCCCTCACCCGCCTCGAGGGCTGAGCCCGGCGCCAGGGGCGCTCTCAGGGGGTCGGTGCAACCATCGGGGCGGTTCGTGCGCCCTTGCAGGTGTATGGACCGGAACGCGGCGGCGGAGAGGGGCAGCGTGGCGGACTCCCGTGTGGAGCCGGCAGACGTGGTGGATCCGGCGGCGGCCGATCCCGACCTGGCGTTCGTCGTGCTCTATCGCGAGCGCTACCTCCCCATGGTCCGCCTGGCGACGCTCCTCGTCGATCGGGTCGACCTGGCCGAGGACATCACCCAGGAGGCCTTCGCGGTCGTCTACCGACGATGGCGCGAGCTCGACTCGCCCGCGGGGTACCTGCGACTGACCGTCGTCAACCGGTGCCGTGACGCCTTGCGCCGGCGGCGGATCGCTCGGGGCCACCCGGTGGCGCCGACCATCGCGCACGACGCTCCGGACGAGCTCGCCGATGCGATCTCGAGGCTGCCGGCGCGACAGCGGGTGGCCGTCGTCCTGCGGTTCTACGAGGACCTGACGATCGAGCAGATCGCCGAGGTGATGGGGACCCGCCCTGGGACCGTGAAGTCGTGGCTCCACCGGGCCATGGCTCGCCTGCGTCAGGAGATGCCCACATGACGACTGATCTCGAGGACCGAATCCGCATCTCCTTGCGCCGCCGGGCCGACGCCATCGATGTGACCGTGCCCGAACCGGTGCTCGGTCCGCTCGGGAGCCCCGGCCGCTCGCGTCGCGTCGAGCTGGCCGCGATTGCCGCTGCGCTCGTGCTCTTCGTGGGGGCGGCCCTGCTCGTCGCCGCCGCTGGGCGACATGGCTCGGAGACGGTGACCGGCTCGTCGCGAACGCCGGGTGGTTCGGGTCCGGCACAACCAGTCATCGGGGAGCTGGGACGAGCCGTCGATCCCGGTGCGCTGGTGTCGATGCCCGCCCCGTGGAGCCTCGACTCGTTCACGTTCCTCTCCGAGACATCGGTGATCCAGGAGCGCTCGAGCGCGTTGGACGGCTCCGAGCGAGGTGTGGTCCCCCCGGCGGCGTTCGTCGAGTACCGCTTCGGTGACGGGCGCCGGTCCGTGCAGCTCGACTTCTACGCGCTCGGCACGCGTCAACCGCAGGTGACCACGGCGGATCCACCGCTCGTGACGGTCAGGGGCACGACCGGGTGGTACCTCGACTACGGGAACGGCAGGTACCGGGTCCAGTGGGACGAAGGCGGTCGGACCTGGGAGGTCGACGGCCACGGGTTCGCCAGCCTCGACGAGGTCGTTGCCGTCCTGGCCACCATCGAGTGGCAGGACGATGCGACGTGGGCCGCCGGCGCTCCTGCCGACCTGGTCTCGGCCCTCGCCGGTCGCGTCGACGGATCCGTCTCGTGGAGCGCCGCCGGAGGCGTGGCCGGCTGAGTGAGACCACGTACAGCGTCGGGTCGGTCGGGCACCGAGACGGGTCCTCCGGGGGTCGTCGACCGTTCTCGGCACCGTCGCCCGGGCGAAACACCGTGTTCACGGTCGATCCGTACCGTGACCGCATGACGATGACCTACATCCTCAGGGTCTGGATGCCGGACCGCCCTGGTGCCCTCGGCGCCCTGGCCAGCCGCATCGGTGCCGTCGGCGGCGACCTCACCGGCATCGACATCCTCGAGCGTGGGGCCGGGCGGGCCATCGACGAGCTCGTCGTCGAGCTGCCCGACGACAGCCCTGCGCTGGTCGACCTGCTCGTGGCCGAGATCCACCAGGTCGACGGCGTCGACGTCGAGGACATCCGTCCCGCCGCCGAGGCGCTGCACGACCCCCGCCTCGACGCCCTCGAGACCGCCGCCGTGCTGGTCGGGGCCCCCACCCCGGAGTCGGCCATCGAGGAGCTGTGCTCGCACGCCATCCGCACCGTGGGCGCGGCATGGGGTGCGGTCGTCGACCTCGAGGCCGGCGAGGTCGTGGTCGGCGACGGCGAGGTGCCCCCGGCGGGATGGATCGTGGCCTTCGTGGCCGACAGCCAGTCGTCGGCCCGGGTGGCCGATGGCGACCACGGCCCGGCCGACGTGGCGTGGGCGCCACTGCCGTCGGCGGGGCTCGCACTGGTGCTCGGACGCAACGGGACGGCCTTCCGGGCCCGGGAACGGAGGCAGGCGGCGGCGTTGGCCCGCATCGTCGACACCCGGTTTCGTGAGCTGAAGGCGATGCGCTCCCGGCTGGCCCACCCCTCCACCACGAGGTAGATCCGCGGCGGATCCCCCGACGGCGCACTCCGGCCCCCCTCCGGATCGAGCACCGTCCCGCCGGTGGCCGGCTCGTCCGGCCACCGGCGGTCTCGCGCCGGGGGCCGGCCGCTCAGCCCTCGGCCCAGTCGCGCGACCGCTCGACGGCGCGGCGCCAGCGCTCGTGGGCCGTGTCGGCGCCGCCGGCGCCCGGGCCGGGCGTGAGCTCGTTGTCGAGCGCCCAGTTGGTGCGGATGTCGTCGAGCGACCCCCACACCCCTTCGGCCAGCCCGGCGAGGTAGGCGGCGCCGAGTGCGGTGGTGTCGGCCACGACGGGGCGGCTCACGGGGATGCCGAGCTGGTCGGCCTGGAGCTGCAGGACGAGGTCGGTGGCGGCGCCGCCGTCGGCCCGCAGGGCGGTGACGGGGTGCCCGGTGGCCTGCTCCATGGCGGTGACGACGTCGCGGGTCTGGAACGCCATGGCCTCGAGCGTGGCCCGGGCCAGGTGGGCGCTGGTGGTGCCCCGGGTGATGCCGAGCACGGTGCCGCGGGCGTAGGGGTCCCACCAGGGGCTGCCGAGGCCGGTGAAGGCGGGCACGACCACGACGCCGTCGCTGTCGGGCACCGAGGCGGCGAGTGCGTCGACGTCGGACGACCTCTCGATCACGCCGAGGCCGTCGCGCAGCCACTGGACGGCGGCGCCGGTGACGAAGATGGCGCCCTCGAGCGCGTAGGTGAGCTCGGGCACGTCACCGGGGCGGGGGAGCGACCACGCCACGGTGGTGAGCAGGCCCTCGACCGGCTCGGGGCACGTGGTGCCGGCGTTGACGAGCACGAAGCTGCCGGTGCCGTAGGTGTTCTTGGCCGTGCCGGGCTCGAAGCACGCCTGCCCGAAGAGCGAGGCCTGCTGGTCGCCGGCGATGCCGCTGATGGGCACGCCCGCCCCGACGGGCGAGCCGGCCGCGGTGACGGCCAGGCGACCGCTGGAGGGCACCACCGCAGGC
>CAMFLJ010000294.1 GCA_945957335.1 uncultured Actinomycetes bacterium
GGCGCGGTGGGGATGCCCGGGCCCGGCTCGATCGGCAGGTCGGAGGCGGCGCCGGCCATCACGCGCCCAGGGCCGCGTCGAGCGCGACCTCGGGGAGGTGCGGGGCGTGCCGCTCGGCGGTGACCGCGGTGACGTAGGCGGCGGCCTGCCGGGCCTGCTCGTCGTCGTCCCACCCGAGGAGCGGGCCGATGAGCGCGGCCACGCCGGCCGCGGCGCGGGCCGAGTCGTCGCGGGCCAGGAGCCGGGCGCGCGTGCGGCGGCTGAGCACGTCGTCGACGGTGCGGGCCATCTCGTAGCGCACCGCGAACACGGCCTCGGCCCTCAGGTAGGGGAGGCCGGGGACGATCGGCTCGGCCAGGTCGGCGTCGCCCTCGGCGATGGCGAGCACCGTGCGGGCGTCGGCGCCGTAGCGGTCGGCCAGGTGGCGCACGACCTCGCCGCCGAGGGGCGAGAGGCGGTCGGCCTCGGCCATCAGCTCGTCGTAGCCGTCGGCGCCGTGCAGCTTGAGGCGCTTGGTGCGGCTGTGGCGCTGCACCCGCTCGAGCGCTCCCCGGTCGAGCACGTCGGCCAGCACCACGTCGATGGTGTCGGCCGCCATCTCGCGGTAGGTCGTGAGCTTGCCGCCGGTGATGGTGACCACGCCGCTGTCGGAGCGGTGCACGTTGTGGCGGCGGGAGAGGTCGGCGGTGCGGCCCGAGGCCTCGGGGTCGGCGACGAGGGGGCGCAGTCCGGCCCACGTGCCGACGATGTCGGCCTCGGTGACCTCGGTGGTGATGGCGCCGTTGAGCGCCCGCAGCAGGTAGGCGACGTCGTCGGGCGTGCACTCCGGGTCGTCGACGGGCCCGTCGTAGTCGGTGTCGGTGGTGCCGACGAAGGTGAAGTCGCCCCACGGCACGACGAACACCGATCGCTTGTCGCCGGGCACCGGGATGACCGCGGCGATGTCGTTGCGCACCTTGTGCCACGGCACGGTGATGTGGATGCCCTTGGCCGGCCGGATCGTGTGGGGGCGGTCGGGCTCGTCGAAGGCCCGCACCTGGTCGGCCCACACCCCTGTGGCGTTGACCACCGAGTCGGCGGCGACCTCGAACGACTCGCCGTCGGCGCTCACCGTGAGGCCCCGCACCCGGCCGCTGTCGTCCTTCGTGAGCCCGGCCACCTCGGCGCCGTTCACCACGACGGCACCGAAGCGCAGCGCCGCGGTGCGGGCGATGGTGACCGTGAGGCGGGCGTCGTCGGCCCGGGCGTCGTAGTAGAGATACGACGGCATCAGGTGGTCGGCCGGCAGGGTGGGGAAGTGGGCCAGGGCCTCCTGGGCCGAGATGCGCTTGTGGAGCTTGCCGATGCGCACGCCACCGGTGAGGTCGTACATCCACATGGCGCTGCCCATCGCCCGGGCCAGCTTGCGGCTGACCACGCCGTCCTTCGACAGCACCGGGATGAGGAACGGCAGCACCTTCACCAGGTGGGGGGCGTTGAGCCGGAGGCGCTGACGCTCGGCCAGGGCCTCGTACACGAGGCGGATGTCGCCCTGCTGGAGGTAGCGGAGGCCGCCGTGCACCAGCTTCGACGACTTCGACGAGGTGCCCGAGGCGAAGTCGTCACGCTCGACGAGCGCGGTTCGCAGCCCGCGAGACGCCGCGTCGAGGGCGCACCCGACCCCCGTGATGCCGCCACCGACGACCACGACGTCGAAGTGGGTGTCTCGCAGCCGGCGCAGCGCGTCGGCCCGGTCGAAGGCGCCCGGGATCATGGCGGCGAGCCTAGGCCGGGCCTCGTGAGGACGGCCCCTCGGGGAGGCGCGGCGGCCGGCCCGGCGGGGCGGCACGCCCGCCGGGGTGTGGGTACGATCCGGCTCACGTCCCCGCAGGCCCACGGCCCCGACGTGAGGTGAGGGGGACGACAGCTCCACCCGGGCAGAGCCCGGTCCCTGCCGTCCGGCCCGCGTGCCGGCGGCCCACCCCTCACGAGGAGACGTGCACACGCATGGCTGAGTTCAAGGGCTCCAAGACCCAGGAGAACCTCAAGGAGGCGTTCGCCGGCGAGAGCCAGGCCAACCGCCGCTACCTGTACTTCGCCCAGAAGGCCGACGTCGAGGGCTACCCCGACGTCGCCGCCCTCTTCCGCTCGGTCGCGGAGGGTGAGACCGGCCACGCCTTCGGCCACTTCGACTTCCTCGCCCAGTCGGGCGACCCGGCCACCGACCTGCCCGTCGGCCCGACCGAGGACAACCTCCGCTCGGCCATCGCCGGTGAGACCTACGAGTACACCGAGATGTACCCGGGCTTCGCCAAGACCGCCCGCGACGAGGGCTTCGCCGAGATCGCGGAGTGGCTCGAGACGCTCGCCCGCGCCGAGAAGAGCCACGCCGGCCGCTTCGGTGAGGGCCTCGAGTCCCTCTCCTGATCAGGCTGTGAACGACCCGGGCCCCGGTCGCCGCCGCGTGCGGCCGCCGGGGCCCGTGCCGTCCCCGCGCCCGACTGCCAGCCCGAGCCCCCCGATCACCTGCTGCCGAGAGGTCGAGCCGTGACCACGACGTACGACCCGTTCCACCCCAAGTACTTCGACGAGCCCGACCTGCGCGAGGAGCTGACCCGGGTCTACGACCTGTGCCACGGCTGTCGCCTGTGCTTCAAGTTCTGCACGGCGTTCCCGACGCTCTTCGACTACATCGACCGCCACGACGACCAGGACGCGGCCCGGATGACCCCGGCCGAGCAGGACCAGGTCGTCGACGAGTGCTTCAACTGCAAGCTCTGCTACGTCAACTGCCCCTACATCCCGGGCCAGAGCGAGTGGAACCTCGACTTCCCGCGCCTCATGCTGCGCGCCGAGCAGGTGCGGGCCCGCAACGGCCAGCTCGACGGCCGCGACAAGCTCCAGAACCAGGCGCTGGGCCGCACCGACCTCATCGGCAAGCTCTCCACCGGCCCCGCCGCCCCGCTGGCCAACGCCGCCACCGGCAACCCCGGCTCGCTCACCCGGCGCCTCATGGAGAAGACGGTCGGCATCGCGTCCGAGCGCCTGCTCCCGCCGTTCACCCGCACCCGGTTCTCCACGTGGTTCCGCCGCCGGCCCGCCGCCGAGCGCCGCACCGTCGAGCGCACCCAGGGCAAGGTGGCGCTGTTCCCGACCTGCCTCGTCGAGTACCAGAACCCGGCCATCGGCCAGGACATGGTGAAGGTCTACGAGCGCAACGGCATCGAGTGCTCGCTGCCCGAGGGCCAGGTGTGCTGCGGCGCCCCGTGGCTCCACGCCGGCGAGGTCGACAAGTTCGTCACGCAGGGCCGCAAGAACGTGCGGGTCCTGGCCGACGCGGTGCGCAAGGGCAACGACATCGTGGTGCCCCAGCCGACCTGCAGCTACGTGCTGAAGAAGGACTACGTCGACTACATCGGTGGGCCCGACGCCGAGCTCGTCGCCGAGCACACCTACGACGCCGCCGAGTACCTCTGGAAGGTGCACAAGGGCGACGACACCGGGCTCGACACCGAGTTCCCCGGCGAGATCGACGAGCAGATCACCTACCACGCGCCCTGCCACCTGCGGGCCCAGAACATCGGGTACCGCAGCCGCGACCTCATGAAGCTCGCCGGCGCCAAGATCACCCTCGTCGCCGAGTGCTCCGGCATCGACGGCACCTGGGGCTACCGCGAGCAGAACTACGAGATGAGCCGCAAGGTCGCCAAGAAGATGGCCGACGCCATCGACGCCGCCGGCAACGACACCGTGGCCGGCGACTGCCACCTCGCCAACGGCGGCATCCTCCAGGAGACCGGCAAGGAGCCCCTGCACCCGCTGCAGGTCGTGGCCCGCGCCTACGGCATCCCCGAGGAGGCCTGACATGGCCCGCCTCACCCTCGACGACATCCTCGACCTGCGCGCCTACGAGCGCGAGCGCGAGGAGTTCCGGGCCCACGTGATCGAGCTCAAGGGCCGCCGCCGGGTGCACGTCGGCCCCTTCGTCACGTTCGTGTTCGAGAACCGCGACACGATCCGCTTCCAGATCCAGGAGATGGCCCGGGTCGAGAAGATCATCTCCGACGAGGGCATCGAGGCCGAGCTGCGGGCCTACAACCCGCTGATCCCCGAGCCCGGCCACCTCTCCACCACCATGTTCATCGAGCTCACCACAGACGAGCAGCTCCGCGAGTGGCTGCCGAAGCTGGTCGGCATCGAGCGCACCGTCGAGCTGCGCGTCGGCCCCGACGCCGAGGTCGTGCCGTGCACGCCCGACCCCGACCACGAGAAGCAGCTCACCCGCGACGAGATCACCGCGTCGGTGCACTACGTCGGGTTCGGGCTCACACCGGCCCAGGTCGAGGCCTTCGCCGCCGGCCCGGTGGTGCTGGCGCTCACCCACCCCGCCTACGCCCACGAGCTCGAGCTCACCGAGGCCACCCGGGCGGAGCTGCTCACCGACCTGCGGGGCTCCTGAGGCGCGACGTCAGGGATCGGCGAGGAGCGTCTCGACGCCGCCGATGAACAGCTCGACCTGGCGGGCGAAGAGCGCGTCGACGTCGAGCACACCGAGGTGGGCGTCGACCGGCGTGCCCTCGGCTTCGACCGAACCGGCCGGGGCCGCCACGCGGTAT
>CAMFLJ010000295.1 GCA_945957335.1 uncultured Actinomycetes bacterium
GGGGCTCGGAGCCCCGGTTCGCCACCCGGTGGGCGGTGCCGAGCGGGATGTCGACGGCCTGGCCCGGACCGACCTCGAGCTCGTCACCGTCGAGGGTGACGTGCGCGGTGCCGGCGACCACGAACCAGTGCTCCTTGCGGCGGTGGTGGATCTGGTAGCTGAGCCGCTTCCCGGGGTCGACGGTGATGCGCTTCACCTTGCCGAGCGGGCCGTCGTCGAGGATGAGGAAGGCGCCCCAGGGCCGCACCTCACCGGTGCCGGCGGCGGCGCCGAGGGTGAGGCGCTCGTCGGTCGTCGGGTCGTCGGGGGTCTGGTCGGGCACCGGACGAGTATCGCCGAAAGGGAACGGTCAGCCGAAAAATCCCGGGCCCCCGTAGGGGGCCCGGCGGCGGTGACCGACGGTGGCCGCATTGACACGGCGTCGTCCGTGCTCTCAACCTGTCGCCCATGGCAGGTCCCCTCGTCATCGTCGAGTCACCCACCAAGGCGAAGAAGATCAAGGAGTACCTCGGCGACGTCGCCGACGTCTCCGCCGCGCCCACGGTGCTCGCCTCGGTGGGCCACGTCCGGGATCTCGCCCGCAAGGTGAAGGAGCTCCCGCCGGCGGTCCAGAAGGAGCGGTGGGCCCGCCTGGCCATCGACACCGACCACGACTTCGAGCCCTACTACGTGGTGCCGGAGTCGAAGAAGGCGCTGATCTCCGAGCTGCGCAAGGCCCTGAAGGACGCCGACTCGCTCTACCTCGCCACCGATGAGGATCGCGAGGGCGAGGCCATCGCCTGGCACCTGCTCGAGGTGCTCAAGCCCAAGCGCGACATCCCCGTGCACCGCATGGTCTTCCACGAGATCACCGGTCCGGCCATCCGTGAGGCCTTCGCCAACCCGCGCGAGCTCAACATGCGCCTGGTCAACGCCCAGGAGACCCGCCGCCTGCTCGACCGGCTCTACGGCTACGACGTCTCCGAGGTCGCCTGGAAGAAGGTGAACCCGGGCCTGTCCGCCGGCCGGGTGCAGAGCGTCGCCACCCGCCTGGTGGTCGAGCGCGAGCGCGAGATCATGGCGTTCGTGCCCGCCGGCTGGTGGGACCTCACCGGCACCTTCGCGGCGTCGGGCGCCACCGCCGAGCCCACCCCGTTCACCGCCAAGCTGGTCGCCGTCGACGGCGCCCGCCTGGCCACCGGCGCCGACTTCTCCCAGCAGGGCGAGCTCACCCGCGACGACCGCGTCGTGCTCGACGAGGCCGGCGCCACCACGCTGGCCTCCGAGCTGGTGCGGGCCGACTTCGCGGTGCGCTCGGTCGAGTCGAAGCCCTACCGCAAGCGCCCGTTCGCGCCGTTCATCACCTCCACCCTCCAGCAGGTGGCGGGCCGGGCGCTGAACGTGTCGGCCAAGCAGGTCATGTCGATGGCCCAGTCGCTCTACCAGCAGGGCTACATCACCTACATGCGGACCGACTCGACCAACCTGTCGGGCGCCGCCATCGCCGCCGCCCGGGCCGAGGCCGCTGAGCGCTACGGCTCGCAGTCGATCCCGGAGTCGCCCCGCGCCTACGGCAAGCAGGTGGCCAACGCCCAGGAGGCCCACGAGGCCATCCGCCCCTCGGGCGACCGCTTCCGCCGCCCCGAAGAGGTGCGCAACGAGGTGCAGCCCGGCGAGGCCCGCCTCTACGAGCTGATCTGGCGCCGCACGGTGGCCAGCCAGATGATCGACGCCGTCGGCGAGACCGTCACCGTGCGCCTCGGCGCCCGCTCCACATCGGGCCGCGACGCCGAGTTCTCCGCCGCCGGCACCGTCATCACCGAGCGCGGCTGGATGCAGGTCGAGGAGTGGCGCAGCGACGACGACGAGGAGCGGCGCCTGCCGGCCCTGCGCCGCGGCGACGCGCTCGACGCTTCCGACATCGAGGCCGAGGGCCACAGCACCAAGCCGCCGGCCCGCTTCACCGAGGCCAGCCTCGTCGCCAAGCTCGAGGAGCTGGGCGTGGGCCGGCCCTCCACCTACGCCTCGATCATGGAGACCATCCAGAACCGCGGCTACGTCTGGAAGAAGGGCTCCGCGCTCGTCCCGAGCTGGACCGCCTTCGCCGTCACCACGATGCTCGAGCAGCACTTCGCCGAGCTCGTCGACTACGGCTTCACCCGTGAGCTCGAGGAGGTGCTCGACCGCATCTCCACCGGCGACGCCGACCGCGTCCCCACCCTCGAGGACTTCTACTTCGGCCCGGTCACCGACGACGGCGCCCGCCACGGTGGGCTCAAGGACCTCGTCACCGACCGCCTCCCCGAGATCGACGCCGCCGCCATCAACAGCTTCAAGATCGGCGAGGACGCGCACGGCATGCCCGTGATCGCCAAGCCCGGCCGCTACGGGCCCTACGTGCAGCGCGGCGACGACACCGCCTCGATCCCCGACAACCTGCCGCCGGCCGACCTCAGCGTCGAGCACGCCCTCGAGCTGCTCTCGATGCCCAAGGGCGGCAAGCCCCTCGGCGACGACCCCGTCACCGGCCTCACCGTCTTCGTGATGAGCGGGCGCTTCGGGCCCTACGTGCAGCTCGGCGAGATCGACGAGGCCCCCGACGGCAAGCCCAAGCGGTCGAGCCTGTTCGCCGGCATGGACCCCTACACGGTCACCCTCGACGAGGCCCTGCAGCTGCTGTCGCTGCCCCGCCTGGTGGGCACCGCCCCCGACGGCGAGGACGTCGTGGCCCAGAACGGCAAGTTCGGCCCGTACCTCACCAAGGGCTCCGACAGCCGCAGCCTCACCGCCGAGCCCGAGCTGTTCACGGTGAACCTCGACGAGGCCCTCCGCCTGTTCGCCGAGCCCAAGCGCCGGGGCCGGGCCGCCCCCAAGCCGCCGCTCGCCGAGCTGGGCCCCGACCCTGTCTCGGGCAAGCCGATGGTGGTGAAGGACGGCCGCTTCGGCCCCTACGTCACCGACGGCGAGACCAACGCCTCGCTGCGCGTCGGCGACGAGCCCACCACCCTGAGCCCCGAGCGCGGCGCCGAGCTGCTGCAGGCCCGCCGCGACGCCGTCGCCAACGGCGAGGTGGGCAAGGGCCCGGCCAAGAAGGCGGCCAAGAAGGCCACCAAGAAGAAGGCCCCGGCGGCGGGCACCACGCGCACGGTCAAGAAGGGCACGCGCAAGGCGGCCAAGAAGACCACGCCGAAGCCCGGCGACACCACCCTCTGACCCGGGTCGATGCCCGGGCAAGGTTCCCGGCGCCCGTCGGCGCCGGTCCTAGGGTGATCCGATGGCTGTGGTTCGCCCCCGACACGGGGACGACGACGTCCCCGGGGGCGACGATGCACGCGACGACGACGCGCTGAGCGCGGCGCGCCCCGGCGAGCACGTCACGATCGTCGCCGACGAGCCCGACACCGAGACGCTCTACGCCGAGGCCGCCGCCGACCGGCCCGGGTGGCACGTGCGCCTCTTCGGCTCGCACGAGTTCTTCCGCCTGTGGCTGGTGCAGGTCGTCTCCGCGCTCGGCGACTGGCTCGGCTTCTCCGCCATCATCCTGCTGGCCGCCACCATCGGCGGCGGCGCCGGCGCCGGGGCGATCTCGCTGGTGATGGCCGCCCGCATCGTGCCCGGGTTCTTCTTCGGCCCGCTGGCCGGTGTGCTCGTCGACCGCTGGGACCGCAAGAAGGTGATGGTCTCGTGCGACATCGGCCGGGCGGCGGTGCTGGCGTGCCTGCCCTTCGTCCGCAACGTCGTGGGCCTGGTGCTGGCGTCGCTGGTGCTCGAGGTGTTCACGCTGCTGTGGTCGCCGGCCAAGGACTCCGAGGTGCCCAACCTCGTCCCCCACGACCACCTCACCACCGCCAACTCGCTCTCGCTGGCGGCCGCCTACGGCACGTTCCCGTTCGCCTCGCTCCTGTTCGCCCTGCTGGCCGGCGTGTCGGTGTGGATCGGCAGCGTCCCGGGCCTGAAGTTCCTCGACAACAACCAGATGGCGCTGGCGTTCTTCGTCGACGTCTGCACCTTCCTCTTCTCGGCGTGGATGATCAGCCGCCTGCCGCTCGTCCGCCGACCCAAGAACGCACCCGGCGAGGAGGAGGAGCGCAAGGGGTTCCGGGCCACCCTCGGCGAGCTGCGCGAGGGCTGGAGCGTCGTGGTCTCGAACCACACGGTGCGCGCCGTGAACCTGGGCCTGGCCACCGGGCTCATCGGCGGCGGCATGCTCATCCCGCTGGGTGCGGTGTTCTCCACCGACGTGCTCGGGTCGGGCGCCGCCGGCTACGGCCTGTTCACCACCGCCCTCGGCTTCGGCGTGGCCATCGGCGTCGTGGGCGTGGCCACCCTCCAGAAGCGCCTGCCCAAGCGCACCGTGTTCACCGGCGCCCTGTTCTGTGCCGGCGTCTCGCTGTTCTGCGCCGCCTCGGCCTCCACGATGGCCGTGGCCGTGCTCTTCGTCGGGCTCATGGGCGTGTCGGTCGGGCCGGTCTACGTGCTCGGCTTCGTCCTGCTGCAGCAGGAGGTGCCCGACGACCTGCGCGGGCGCGTCTTCAGCTCGCTCAACACGCTGGTGCGGCTGTGCATCCTCATCTCGATGGTCGCCGGCCCGCTG
>CAMFLJ010000296.1 GCA_945957335.1 uncultured Actinomycetes bacterium
GGTCGTCGACCCGCTGGGTGTACTCCTTGAAGACGTCGTAGCGCCCGGCACGCGTGGAGTGCTGGAGCTTGTAGACGGTCTCGGGGTTGAACAGGTGGTGCTCGCCCTCGCGACGCCACTGGTACTCGCCGCCGACCTCGAGGGTGCGGTGCGCCCGCTCGGTGGGGTTGACGGGGAAGGCCAGACGGTGCCGGCGGGCGACCTCCTCGGCGATCTCGTCGAGGCCGATGCCGCCGAGGCGGCTGACGGTGCCGGTGAAGAACTCGTCGACGAGGTCCTGGGAGAGGCCGACGGCCTCGAAGATCTGGGCGCCGGTGTAGGAGGCGACCGTGGAGATGCCCATCTTGGACATCACCTTCAGGACGCCCTTGCTGGCGGCCTTGATGTAGTTGGCGACGGCCTTGGTCGGGTCCTTGAGGGGCGAGTCGCCCTCGGCGATGCGGTCCTCGATGGTGTCGAACGCCAGGTAGGGGTTGATCGCGGCGGCGCCGTACCCGAGCAGCAGGCACATGTGGTGCACCTCGCGGGCCTCGCCCGTCTCGACCACGAGGCCCACGCGGGTGCGGGTCTTCTCGCGGATGAGGTGGTGGTGCACGGCCGAGGTGAAGAGCAGCGACGGGATGGGCGCCATCTCGGCGTCGGCGTCGCGGTCGGAGAGCACCAGGATCGTGGCGCCCGCGTCGATGGCGTCGGTGGCCTTGCGGCGGACCTGGTCGAGCGCCTTGCGCAGCCCCTCGCCGCCGCCGGCCACCGGGTAGAGGCACGGGATGACGACGGTGTGGAAGTCGGTCATGCCGTCGTAGTCGTTGATGTGGACGAGCTTGGCGAGCTCGTCGTTGTCGATGACCGGGCGGGGCACGTAGATCTGGCGGCACGACGACGGCTGCGGGTTGAGGAGGTTGCCCTCGGGCCCGAGCGTGCCGCCGATGGCGGTGACCAGCTCTTCGCGGATGGCGTCGAGCGGCGGGTTGGTGACCTGGGCGAACAGCTGCGAGAAGTAGTCGAACAGCAGGCGCGAGCGGTCGGAGAGCACGGCGATGGGCGTGTCGGTGCCCATCGAGCCGATCGGCTCGGCGCCGGTGCGGGCCATCGGCTCGAGGATGATCTTGAGCTCCTCGGTGGTGTACCCGAAGACCTGCTGGCGCTGGACGACCGAGCGGTGGGGCCGCAGCGTGTGGGGCTTGGCCGGCAGCGAGTCGAGCTCGACCTGGTTGGCGGTGAGCCACTCGCCGTAGGGGTGGCGGTCGGCCAGGCGCTGCTTGATCTCCTCGTCGCCGATGATGCGGCCCTCGGTGGTGTCGACGAGGAACATGCGCCCGGGCTGGAGGCGGCCCTTCTGCACGACCTTGGCCGGCTCCACGTCGATGACGCCGACCTCGGAGGCCATGATCACGAGGTCGTCGGCGGTGACCCAGTAGCGCGAGGGGCGCAGGCCGTTGCGGTCGAGCACG
This sequence comes from uncultured Actinomycetes bacterium, assembly GCA_945957335.1. GTDB lineage: Bacteria > Actinomycetota > Acidimicrobiia > Acidimicrobiales > Acidimicrobilacustridaceae > CAMFLJ01. Next base: position 1,452 of record CAMFLJ010000296.1, read on the forward strand.
GCGCCGATCACGGTGCCGTCGGTGAAGGCGATGGAGGCGGGGCCGTCCCACGGCTCCATGAGCGAGGCGTGGTAGCGGTAGAAGTCGCGCTTGGCCTTCGGCATCGAGGGCTGGTGCTCCCAGGCCTCGGGGATCATCATCAGCACCGCATGGGGCAGCTCGTAGCCGCCCATGTGGAGCAGCTCGAGCACCTCGTCGAAGGTGGCCGAGTCGGAGGCGTCGGGGCTGCAGATCGGGAAGATCCGGTCGAGCTCGCCGGGGAGCAGGTTGGAGTGCAGAAGCGCCTCACGGGCCCGCATCCAGTTGCGGTTGCCCTGGACGGTGTTGATCTCGCCGTTGTGGGCGACGTAGCGGAACGGGTGGGCGAGCGGCCACGACGGGAACGTGTTGGTCGAGAAGCGCGAGTGCACCAGCGCCAGGGCCGACTCGACACGGGGGTCGTTGAGGTCGGTGAAGAACTCCGGCAGCTGACCGGTGGTGAGCATGCCCTTGTAGACGAAGGTGCGCGACGACAGCGACGGGAAGTAGACGCCGCCGTCGGGGAGGCTGCCGAGCTCGTGCTCGACGCGCTTGCGCACGATGAAGGCACGGCGCTCGAGGGAGGCGTCGGCCAGGCCGTCGCCGACCAGGAACGGCTGGCGGAACGAGGGCTCGACGCCCTTGGCCATCGAACCGATCATCGAGTCGTCGTAGGGCACCTCGCGCCAGCCGAGCACCCGCAGGCCCTCGCTGGCCGCGATCTTCTCGACGGCCAGGACGGCCTCGTCGGCCTTGTCGCGCTCGGCCGGGAGGAAGGCGATGCCGGTGGCGTAGTGGCCCTCGGGCGGCAGCGGGAAGTCCACGACCTCACGGAAGAAGCGGTCGGGGACCTGCAGCAGGATGCCCGCACCGTCGCCGGTGTTGGGCTCCGCTCCGGCGGCGCCGCGGTGGTCGAGGTTGCAGAGGGCACCGACGCCGTGGCGAACGATGTCGTGGCTCCGGAGGCCCTTCATGTGGACCACGAAGTTGACCCCGCACGCATCGTGCTCGAAGCGGGGGTCGTAGAGGCCCTGGGGCGCGGGGAGACCAACGGGGCGAAGCTGCGACATGCGTCTTCCTGGTACGGGCGAATGGCATGCCCGAGGGCACGCGCGAGCGGGTACGACCACTGTGGCGGGGACGACGCTGGCCCCGGAGTGGAGTCGCCGAGGGTACACGCCACAGGGCGCTTCCGGCCATTCCACAGGGCGGATCGCGGGCGCCCCGGGGCCGCCGGTAGGGTCCGGGGCCGTGGCCCCTGACGTGACGTCCCCCACCCCCGGCACCGGGCGGGAGGTCGCCCTCGACCTCGGCCGGTTCATCACCGCCTCCCCGTCGCCGTTCCACGCCGCCGCCGAGGCGGTCCGCCGCCTGGGCGAGGCCGGCTTCACCACGGTCGACGAGGCCGGCCCGTGGCCCACCGACGATGGCCGCTACCTGGTGGTTCGCGGCGGCAGCGTCGTGGCGTGGGCCACCGACGGCGGCCGCTCCCCCGTCTCGGGGTTCCGCGTCGTGGGGGCCCACACCGACTCGCCGAACCTCCGCGTGCGGCCCCGCCCCGACACCGGTGCGGCGGGCTTCCGCCAGCTCGGCGTCGAGGTCTACGGCGGCGTGCTGCTCAACTCCTGGCTCGACCGCGACCTCGGGCTCTCGGGCCGGGTGGCCGTCGCCGGCACCGACGGCCGGCCCGAGCTGCGCCTCTTCCGGGCCGACGAGCCCCTGCTGCGGGTGCCGCAGCTCGCCATCCACCTCGACCGCACCGTGAACAGCGAGGGCCTCCGGCTCGACCCGCAGGCCCACATGGTGCCGCTGTGGGGCACCGGCCGGGCCGAGGAGGGCGACTTCGCCCGGTTCCTGGCCGACCGGCTCGACGTGCCCGCCGGGCGGATCCTCGGCTGGGACGTCATGGCCCACGACCTCACCCCGCCGGCCCTCCTCGGCACCGACCGGTCGCTGCTCGCCGCGCCACGCATCGACAACCTCCTCTCCTGCCACGCCGCCACCGAGGCCATCGCCGCCCTCGTCGACGGCCCCGGCCCCGAGGGCGGCGGCCCCGTGCCGGTCGTCTGCTTCTTCGACCACGAGGAGGTCGGCAGCGAGTCCGCCAGCGGGGCCGGCAGCTCGATGCTGCCCACCCTGCTCGAGCGCATCGCCGGCGCCGCCTCGCTCGACCGCGACGGCTGGTTCGCGGCCCTGGCCGCCTCGGCGTGCCTGTCGGCCGACGGCGCCCACGCCACCCACCCCAACCACGTCGGTCGCCACGAGCCGAACCACCAGGTCGCGGTCAACGCCGGGCCGGTCGTGAAGCACAACGCCAACGTCCGCTACGCCACCGACGCCGTCGGTGAGGCCCTGGTGGCCAGCGCCGCGGTCGCCGCCCATGTGCCCCTCCAGCACTTCGTCACCCGTGGCGACCTGCCGTGCGGCTCCACCATCGGGCCGGTCACCGCCGCCCGCCTGGGCATCACCACCGTCGACGTCGGCGTCGCCCAGCTCTCGATGCACTCGGCCCGCGAGATGTGCGGTGCCGACGACCCGGCGTCGTTCGTCGCCCTGCTCACCGAGTTCCTGCGGCTGCCGTCGGCGGCCGTGCCGGTGGCCCCGTGAGCCGGCGCCGCACCGCTGCGCTCGCCGGCGGGCTGGTCGCGCTCGCCACGGTCGCCGCCGGGTGCGGGGGCAGCGACGGGGGCTCGTCCCCGGACCCCACCCTGCCCTCCTCGCTGAGCGTCCCCGCCTCCACCTCCTCCACCGCCGGTCCCACCACCACGACCACGGTCGAGGTGCCCCCGACCAACCCCACCGGCGACGGTGCCCCGGTCATCGTGTCGGTCAAGGCCGAGCCCGGTGCAACCGCGTGCACCGGCGGGGCGATCCCGGCGCTGGTCACCTTCGAGGTCGAGCCCCAGCCCCCGGTGCGGGTGTTCAGCGTGTTCCTCGACGGCGCCCCGGCCATCTCGTCGGCCAACCCGGGGGTGCTGACCATCGAGCGGGTGCCCTGCGACGGCGCCATCCACACGGTGCTGTTCATCGCCACCGGCACGGACGGGAAGTCGTCGACCCAGGCCGTCGCCTTCCGGGCGCCCCGCACCGCCTGACGC
>CAMFLJ010000297.1 GCA_945957335.1 uncultured Actinomycetes bacterium
ATGGAGGCGTCGGTGACGGCCACGCACACGGCCGGGTTGTAGCTGATCGTGTTCCTCGACCAGCCCTACAGCCCGGGGTCGGGCAGCCTGAAGCCCACCGCCATGGAGCAGACGCTCCAGCAGATGGACCAGCTGGTGACGGCCCTCGACCTGAACCTGCCACAGACCTGCGACCCGGACGGCGTGCGGCTCTGAGCCAGGGCCTCGGCCACGGTCGTCCCGTCAGCTGGGTCCGAAGCGCTCCACCCTGATGTCAGCGGCGTCGACACCCGCCTCGAGCAGCAGCGTCGAGGCGTGCTCGACGAAGCCACCCGACCCGCAGAGGTACACGGTGGTGCCGGCGGCGACGGGACCGAGGTCGTCGGTGGTGAGGCGCCCCGCGGGGCGGGGGTCGCCCTCGGGGGCCACCCGCGTGTGGGCCACGGTGACCTCGCGGCCGGCCATCTCGGCGGCGTAGTAGAGGTCGTCGGGGGTGCGCACCGACACGACGAGGCGGACGAGCTCCGGGCGGCCCGCGGCGCGGGCGGCCCGCACCATGGCCATCAGCGGCACCACGCCCGAGCCACCACCCACCAGGAGGGCGGGGGTGGCGAGGTCCCAGGTGAACCAGCGCCCGAGGGGGCCCCGCACCTCGAGCACGTCGCCGGGCTCGACGACGTCGTGCAGGAACGGCGACACCTCACCGTCGGGCAGCAGCTCGACGGTGAGCTCGACCACGCCCGAGCCATCGGGCGCCGACGCCACCGAGTAGGAGCGCGAGGCGCTGTAGCCGTCCTCGGCCGTGAGGCGCACGACGTAGTGCTGGCCGGGCAGGTGGTCGACCGGGTGCTCGAGCCGGAGCCGGAACGAGCGCGCCGTGGGCGTCTCGTCGTGGACCGACACGACCGTCGCCGCCTGCCACGGGGTTGCGGCCTGCTGGCCGGGCGCGTCGAACCGCGCCGTCGGGGCCGGCAGGCGGGCGGGTGAGGGATCAGTCACCGTGGTAGCGCTGCTCGAGCCACGGGTCGCCGCGGTCGTGGTAGCCGTTCTGCTCCCAGAAGCCGCGCACGTCGTGGTCGAGCACCTCGATGCCCGACACCCACTTGGCGCTCTTCCAGAAGTAGAGGTGCGGCACCAGCAGGCGGGCGGGGCCGCCGTGCTCGGGCTTCAGGGGCTCGCCGTCGGCCTCCCACACCACCCACGCCTTGCCGTCGGTGACGTCGGCCAGGGGCAGGTTGGTGGTGTAGCCGGTGTGGCTGCGGGCCAGCACGTGGGTGGCCGACGCCTGGGGCCGGGCGGCGGCCAGCAGCACGTCGACCGACACCCCGGTGAAGGTCATGTCGAACTTCGACCACGTGGTGACGCAGTGGATGTCGCCTGCGTAGGTCGAGTGGGGGAGGGCCTGCAGGTCGTCCCAGCTCCAGGTGGTGGGCTCCTCGACCAGGCCGTCGACGGTGAAGGTCCAGCCCTCGGTGGCGATGTGGGGCGTGATCTCCGCGCTCAGCACCGGCCAGGAGCTGCCCGTGTCGTACTGCCCCGGGGGCAGGCGGCCGCCGTGGTCGTCGCGCCGCTTCCCCGTGAAGCCCCTCGTGAACCCGGCCACCGTCGTGCCTCCTCGCCGGGCGGCCCGTCGCCGCCCGCCCCAGAGGCTACGGGGACGACGCCCTCAGGCGTCGTCCGTGGGGGCGAACTCGAAGATCCGGTGGAGGCGGGTGAGGGTGAGCGTGGCGATGCGCCACGTGCCCTCGTCCTTGCGGTAGGTCTCGTGGTAGTGGCCGTAGCCGTGCATGTACCGGATGGGCGAGCCCTCCGGCCACCACAGCTCGTCCTCCATCGCCCAGATCCCGGTGGCCGTGGTCGGCGAGGTCAGCTCGATCTCGGGCATGTGCCCGTGGTGGACCGTGGTGACCTCGCCGATGTTGGAGATCAGGAACGGCAGGTAGGTCTCGACGGTGTCGATCTCACCGGCCCCCTCGCCGGTCATGTCGAGGTGGACGTCGGGCGTGAACACGCCCGCCAGCCCGTCCCAGTCCTTGGTGTCCATGAGGCGGAAGTAGCGAGCCTTGAGCTGCTTGATCGCCTCGATGTCGTCGTGGGCCTCGGCCATCGGTCCCCCCTGGGTCGTGTGGTCCGGCGTACGGGTCGGGTGAGGTGGTGAGCCAGCTACCAGAGCGTGCCGTTGTCGACGATGATCTCGGCGCCGGTGGTGCTGGCCGACGCGTCCGACGCCAGGAAGGCGAGGGCCTCGGCGATGCGCCGGGGCGGCATCATGCCCTCGGGCAGCACGCCGATCATGCGGTTGAAGTGGCTGAACTCGAAGTCGCCCTGGCCCTCGAGGCCGACCATGGCGTTGGTGCTCATGGCGGTGTCGACACCGCCCGGGTCGACCATGTTCACCCGGATGCCGTCGGCGGCGAGCTCGACGGCGATGGCCTTCATGAACAGGCGCAGGCCGCCCTTGGAGGCGCAGTAGGACGAGTTGTAGGGCTGGCCCTGGATGCCGGAGATCGAGGCCACGGTGACCACGTTGCCCTGGCTCACGCGCAGGTGGGGCAGGCAGGCCTGGGTCACGAGCATCGGGCCGGTGAGGTTCACGGCCAGGTGGCGGTTCCAGACCTCGAGGGTCATGTGCTCGAGCTTGGAGAACACGTTGACGCCGGCCACGTTGGCGAGCACGTCGAGCCCGCCCATCTCGGCCACGGCGGCGTCGACCGCATGGCGCACCGAGCTCGGGTCGGTGACGTCGCAGCGGTGGACACCGTCGCTCTCGGCGACGTCGACGCCGTAGACCGTGGCGCCCTCCTCGCGGAACAGCTCGACGGTGGCGGCACCGATGCCGGCGGCGGCACCCGTGACGAAGATCCTCTTCCCCTGGAATCGCATCCCGGGGACGTTAGTGCCCGCGGTCACGAGCGCCGGTCGTGGTGCTCGACGGCCACCGGGCGGCGCGACCGTCACGGGCGCGGCAGGATGGGCGCCGGACAAGGGGGACCGATGGACTTCACGCCGACGGCCGACAAGCTGCTGCCCGACCTGACGCCACGCGAGGAGCTGGTGCTGCTCGCCCGCACGCTGTGGCGCGAGGGCTACAACGACCACCTCGCCGGGCACATCACGATCCGCGAGGGCGACACGCTGCTCTGCAACCCGTGGCTGCTCACGTGGGAGGAGCTGCGCCCCGAGCACGTCATCCGCATCGACCTCGACGGCAACCTGCTCGAGGGTGACTGGCCCGTGCCGCTCGGCATCCCGCTGCACCTCGAGCTGCACAAGCTGCGCGACGACGTCGACGTCGCCATGCACAGCCACCCGCTCTACGGCACGGTGTGGGCCGACATGGGCGAGGCGCCCCCGGTCTACGACCAGAGCTCCGGCCTCGGCGGGGGCGGCGACCTCGTGGTGGTCGACGAGTACGGCGGCGGGGTCGACGTCTCGTCGGCGGCCCGGGACGCCGTCGTGGCCATGGGCGACGCCAACCTGGCGCTGCTCGCCGGGCACGGCGTGTTCGTGCTCGGCTCCACGGTGCGGGCCGTGCACCAGCGGGCCGTGGCGCTCGAGCAGCGCTGCCAGCGGGCGTGGCACATCCGCGCCGCCGGCGGCCGCAAGGACTCGCCGGTGCCCGACTGGTGGCTCGAGCGGGGTCGCCACAACGACGGCAACGGCTTCCTCGGCTTCTGGGAGGCCATGGCCCGAGTCGAGCTGCGGGCCGACCCCACCCTGCTCGACGGGCCTCGCTGAGCCGTGGCCACCGAGCACCGCAGCTTCTGCCGCATCTGCGCCGCCGCGTGCGGCATCGTCGTCACCGTCGAGGACGAGACGGTGGTGAAGGTGCGTGGCGACGCCGAGCACCCCGTCTCGCGTGGCTACACGTGCGCCAAGGGCCGCGGCCTGCCCGCCTGGCATCACGGGCCCGACCGCCTCGACCGACCCGTGCTGCGGGGCAAGGAGGCGAGCTGGGAGGACGTGCTCGACGACCTCGGTGCGGCTGTGGCGGGCATCCGCTCGGAGTCCGGTGCCGACGCGCTCGCGCTCTACCTCGCCACCGGCATGGCCTACGACAGCGCCGGCCAGGTGGCTTCGGCGATGTGGCTCTTCGGCACCGGATCGACGTCGTTCTACACGGCGGCCACGGTCGACAACGCCCCGGTGCTGGTGGCCGCCCAGCTCGTGGCCGGCAACCCCATGCTCAACCCCGTGTGGGAGCCTGGCAACGGCGGCCCGGTGCTGTTCGTCGGCTCCAACCCGGTGGTGGCCCACGGCTACGGCACCACGCTGCCCGACCCGGTGCGCCACCTGCGCGACCACAGGGCCTCCGGTGGCCGGGTGTGGGTCGTCGACCCCCGCCACACGGAGACCGCCGCCCTGGCCGACCGCCACCTGGCCGCCCGGCCCGGCACCGACGTCGAGCTGCTCGCCGCCCTGGCCGCCGGCCTCCTGCGCGACGGCGCCGACGCCGAGGAGCTCTCGCGCTGGTGCCGGCCCGACGAGGTCGAGGCGCTCAGGGCCGCGCTCGCCCCGTTCACCCTCGCCCGCGCCGCCGAGGCCACCGGGCTGCCCGAGGCCGACATCGCCGAGC
>CAMFLJ010000298.1 GCA_945957335.1 uncultured Actinomycetes bacterium
GGAGCGCGAGCCAGCCGGCGGCGTCGAGCTGGCGGCTGCCCCACCGGAAGACCGCGGCGCGGCCCTTGTCGACCTCGGCCGTGACGCCGCGCGCGCTGCCCGCCCGCGCCACCAGCTCGGGGCCCCAGGCGCTGGCGACGAGGCGCTCGCGGACCGCTGCCGGCACGTCCTGGCTCATGCCCACCTTGGTGCCGTCGGCGAGCCGCGACGGGAGCCACCCGGCGGGGCCGAAGCGCTCGGGCAACCGATGGTGGTTCCAGCCGGGCCCACCGGCCTTCACCTCGATGCGGCCACCGACGGGCAGCGAGGTGGGCCAGCGGATCATCTCGAACTCGTCGTCGGGGCGGTCATCGTGGAACACGATCAGGTGCGTCGCCGTGGCGCCCGCGAGGACGTGGCCGGCGGGGGAGCGCAGGTCGGGCGCGTAGGACCAGCCACCGAGCGGCGGCGTCACTCGGTCCTCGAGCCCCATGGTGTCGGCGTCCTGGTGCGACGGCGGGAGCATCGACGGCGCGCCGAGGGCCAGCTCGGGCCAGCCCTCGGAGGTGGCGACGGCGACGAGCGGCTGGGGGGCACCACGGCGGAAGAGGGACATCGCCCGATCCTCGCATCCGCCGAGGGGACCTGGTGCCCCCGGTTCGCCAGCTCGCGGCGTCAGTGCAGGCGGCGGTACATCGACTGGGTCGACACCATCGGGTCGTCGGCGAACACGCCGCCACCGGTCATGCGGTCGACGAGCGCCATCCACTCGGGGTCGGCGTCCATGGCGTCCATCGCCGCCTCGAGCGAGGCCATGCCCGGGTAGGAGGTCGACCACGTGAGGCCGGCGTAGGGCCCGGTCCGCGACAGCGACACCGTGGTCACGGCGCCGGTGATGGCGGTGGCCTTGTCGGCGAGGGCGACGGCGTTGGTGAGCGCCTCGGAGATGCGGCCCGCGCCGCACACGCTGGTGACGGCGTTGGTGTAGCCGCCGACGGGGATCTCACCCATCTCGCCGTGCACCACGCTCTGCAGGATGTCCGACGGCGCCGACATCATGAAGGCGTGGCCGCGGTCCTGCTCGGCCATGTAGAAGTCGTCGACCTGCAGCTTCTCGACGCCCTTCTCGAGCGTCGACAGGTCGGGCACCGCGGCAGCCCACACGAGCTCGCCGACCTCGGCCGAGAAGACCTGCGCGTGGAGCGTGAAGCCGAGGTCGGTGACCTGGTTGACACGTTCGGTGATCTCGGTGGCCCACATCATGGCGGCGCGGCTCTGCCCGCCCGCCAAGCGGGCGCGCCTGATGAAGAGATGCATCGCATTCCCCTTTTTCGTCCTGCTCACAGAGGCGGCCGGACGGCCCCTCACGACGACCGCGGCGCGGTCCCCCGAAGCACTGTGCGCCCGCGATGGTGAGCCGTCAACCGTTCACGGCTGGGACGCGGCAGGGGGTGCGGCGGTGGCCGCGTCGCCGGGGACGAGGAAGCGGCAGAGCTGACCGACGGCGATGCCCGCGGCCGCTCCGCCGACGACGTCGAGAGGGAGGTGGGCCCCGAACACGAGCCGGGCGAGGGCCACGACCACGGCGAGGGCGTAGGCGGCGCGCGCCCACGGCCGGGCGAGCGAGCCGGCCAGCAGGGTGGCGACCGCGAACGCGACGGCGGCGTGGCCCGACGGGTAGCCGAGGCCGTGGGGGAGCGACTCCCACCGGCCGTCGACGTCGCCGAGGTAGTCGGCCGGGCGCCCGCGCCCGACCCACTCCTTGAGCACGCGGGCCACCGCCCACGCGGCGAGCACCGCGGCCACGCCGGCCGGGATGCCGCGGCGCCCGTGCAGGAAGGCCATGGCACCGACGGCCACGATCAGGCCGCCCCACAGCGAGCCCGCCTGCATCGCGACCCACATCGGTGCGGCGAGCACGACGGGCCACGAGTTGAACCACTGCAGCAGCTCGAGCTCGCGGTCCGACACCGTCCGGTGGCGCACGACGGCACCGAGCCCGGTGGCGGCGACGGCGGCGACGCCGGCGATCGCCAGGCGGCGCCGGACCGCGACGGGGAGCCGCGCGTTCCCCCGGTCGTCCGCCTCGTCGCCCATCGGTCGCAGGCTACGGCGGGCCGCATGCGAGAGTTTGCCCATGGACGACCCGCAGGCCACCGAGGCACCGAAGCACTCGTCGGTGCGGCGGGTGCTCGGCGGCGTGGTGAGCGTCGGGCTGGTCGTGCTGATCTTCGTGTTCCTCGTGCCCCAGCTCACGACCGCGTCACTGAGCGACGTGCTGGCCGAGATCGACGCGACCGACGTCGTGATCATGCTGCTGCTCGGCCTCGTGCACCTGGGCTGCAACTGGTCGTCGATCGTGGTCAGCCTGCGGGGCCTGAGCTTCCCGAAGGCGGGCATCGCCAACTTGTCGGGGGCGGCGGTGTCGAACTCGCTGCCCGAGGGCGGGGCGTTCGGCACCGCGCTCACCTACGGGATCTTCCACTCGTGGGGCTTCGGCACCGACAAGGTGACGGCGAGCCTCATGTCGACGGGCGCGTGGAGCCAGCTGGTGCGCTACTCGATGCTGGCCGGCGCGCTGATCGTCCTGGCGGTGCAGGGCTCGTCGGGCACGGAGCTGGTGCACGCGCTGCTGATCGCGGCGGTGATGGCGGTGGCGGTGGTGGGCTTCATCAAGCTGATCCACTCCGAGGCGTTCGCCGAGAAGCTGGGCCACGGTGCCGACCGCCCCTCCACCTGGGTGCTGGCCCGCATCCACAAGGGCCCGACGCACATCACCGGCTGGGTGCTGTCGCTGCGGCGCACGTTGGCCGATGTCGCCGACGACCGGGGCAAGACGCTGACCTTCACCACGTTCCTCGGCGAGGGCAGCGCCGTGCTCCTGCTGCTGGTGGCCCTGCGGCTCATGGGCATCAGCGACAGCGAGGCGAACGTCGCGTTGATCATCACGGCCTACGCAGGCGCGTCGCTGGCGTCGATGGTGCTGCCGACGCCCGGCGGTCTCGGCGTGGTGGAGGCGGCGATGCTGGCCATCCTCGGAACCTCGGTGCCCGACAGCCAGGACGCGCAGATGACCGCGGCGATCGTGCTGTACCGCCTGGCCACGTGGCTGGAGCCGACGGTGCTCGGCATCCCCGCCTACGTCACGTGGCGGCTGAAGCGGAGCTGGCGCATCGACGCGACGGCCGAGGCGGCGACGGGCGCCTGAGGACCCGAGCGCTCAGACGGGGAGGACGGTGACGCCCTCGACGGCGTCGGGGTGCTTCTCGATCCAGGCCTTGGCGTAGGGGCAGTAGGGCAGGATCTGCAGGTCGCCGGCCCGGGCCTTCTCGATGGCCGCCTTCACGAGGGCGCCGCCGTAGCCGTGGCCCTCCATCTCCTTGGGCACGCCGGTGTGGATGAGGGCGAGCTTGCCCGCCTGCTCGCGGTACTCGAGCACCGAGATGCCCTTGTCCTCGACGATCTCGAGTCGGCTCTGGCTGGGGTTGTCGACGACCTCTGGCATGCGGAGGTTCTATCGGGGCGGGGACCGGATCGCACCCGGGTGCAACGGTGCCCCGCCTCGAGGGGAAGGCACCGGTTCGGGTTGGCTGCGGGATGTCCGCAGCGCCGGGGAGGTCGTTGACGATCGTGCCGTCGCCGGGGAGGACCGTTGTTCTCGCCTCAGCGGCGATGGCGGCGGGCTGCCTAGCGTGTGCGCCGTGGCGGGGACGAACGAGCGGAGGCGGCAGCACCAGGGTGCGCGTGTGGCGGCGAGGCGCAGCGGCGGCCCTGCGCGCGCAGGCTCCGCCACGGCGCCGTCGACCAGACCGCACGACCGGAGCGACGGGCCCGAGCGCCCGCCCGGCCTGCTGCCCTGGTCGTTTGCGACCACGTGGTGGCTCTTCGTCGACGCGCCCACGCCGTGGTCCGCGGCCTTCGTGGGGCTGTGGGCGGTCTTCGTCGCGACCCTCGGGCTGAAGGGCCAATGGGACTTCGCCCTCGTGGCCGCGGCCGTGCCCGTGGTCTTCGTGCTCGCACGGATGATGAGGGTGCGGCGCCGGATGCGCTGACGCTGCGTTCGGGCTCAGCGCTGCTCGACCCGGACGCGACGGTGCCCGCCTCGAGGGGCGGGCACCGGTTCGGGCTGCCGCTTCGGGTCAGCCGGTGAAGGTCGGCTCGACGACTGCGGCGTCGACCGCCGGTGCCGGTGCGACGCCGCTGGTGGTCGGTGTGACGGGCTCGCAGGATCGGTCACCGACGATCCAGGTGAGCGAGGCCGTGCCGTCGCCGCCTGGGGTGGAAGCCGCAGTCGCGAACGTCGATCCGGCAGGCCCGAACGACGAACCGCCGCCGCCGCCCGACCCGGAGGTGAAGGCGCCGCCGTAGCCCCCGCCGCCACCGAACCAGCCTCCGCCGCCTCCGCCGCCGCCGTCCCCGTAGCTGCCCCCGGTGCCGCCTGCGCCTGCGGTACCGGCGCCTGGCGGCGTCGGAGGGAACTCGAAGATGTCGGTGAAGATGAGCCCGCCGGCGCCGCCGCCCGCCGACTGGGTGCCGCCGCCACCTCCCGTGCCC
>CAMFLJ010000299.1 GCA_945957335.1 uncultured Actinomycetes bacterium
TGCCGACGGTCCGCAACGTCGTCCGGCGCGCCGCTCGGCGATGACGCCCCGCTTCTCGATCGTCACCCCGGTCTACGACCCGCCGGAGGACGCCCTCCGGGACATGATCGCCAGCGTGGTCGACCAGACGTGCGGCGACTGGGAGCTCATCCTCGTCGACGACCGCTCGCCGTCGCCCCACGTGCTCGAGGTCCTGCGTGCCGCGGCGGCCTCCGACGAGCGCATCCGGGTGATCGAGCGGGCCGAGAACGGTCGCATCGTCGCCGCGTCCAACGACGGCCTGGCCGCCGCCGTGGGCGAGTGGATCGTGCTGCTCGACCACGACGACCTGCTGGCCCGCACCGCGCTGCGGCGTGCCGCCGACGCGCTCGATGCCGACCCCGAGATCGACTACCTCTACACCGACGAGGACAAGGTCGACATGCACGGGCGCCATCGCGACGCCTTCTACAAGCCGGACTGGTCGCCCGAGCGTCTGCGCTCCCAGAACTACTGCTGCCACATGTCGGTCCTGCGGCGCAGCATCGTCGACGAGGTCGGCGGCTTCCGCGACGGCTTCGACGGCTCCCAGGACCACGACCTGATCCTCCGGGTCACCGAGCGCTCGCGGAAGGTCCACCACATCCCCGAGGTGCTGTACCACTGGCGGATGCTGCCCACCTCCGCCGCGGCCAGCAGCGAGGCCAAGCCCTACGCGGTCGAGGCCGGGCGCCGGGCGGTCGAGGAGCACTGCACGCGCGTCGGCATCCCCGCCACCGTGGAGGCCCAGGAGCCCCCCGGCAACTACCGGGTCCGCCGCCGCCTGCCCGAGGACACCCTCGTCAGCATCATCATCCCCACCAACGGCTCGAAGGGCCGGGTGTGGGGCGTCGAGCGCTACTTCGTCGTCGAGGCGGTGCGCTCCATCGTCGAGCGGGCCACCCACGAGAACGTCGAGTTCGTGGTGGTGGCCGACGAGGGCACCCCCGACGTCGTCGAGCGGGCCCTGCACCGCCTCGCCGGTGACCGCCTGCGGCTCGTCCGCTACGACAAGCCGTTCAACTTCGCCGACAAGTGCAACGTGGGGCGCCTCCACGCCACCGGCGACGTGCTGCTGCTGCTCAACGACGACGTCGAGGTCGTCACCCCCGACTTCATCGAGGTCATGGCGGCCCTGGCCCTCGACGACGGCGTCGGGTCGGTCGGCGCCAAGCTGCTCTACCACGACGGCACCCTCCAGCACGCCGGCCACCTCTACAACGGCGACGCCCTCCACATGTTCAGCGGCTGGGCCTCCGACTGGCCGGGCCCGTCGTCGATGCTCGTCATCAACCGCGAGTGCATCGGCGTGACCGCCGCCTGCCTGGCGATCCGCCCGGAGGTCTGGGACGACGTCGGCGGCATGAACCCCGACTTCTTCGCCAGCTTCAACGACGTCGACCTGGCCCTCAAGCTGCACGAGAGCGGGTACCGCAACGTCTGGACGCCCCAGGCCGTGCTGTACCACTTCGAGAGCGTCACCCGCGATCCCTCGGTCTCGATCAAGGAGGTCGACCTCCTGATGTACCGGTGGGAGGCCTGGTTGCACGACGATCCCTACGGCAACCCCAACCTCGAGCCGAAGCGCCAGGACTGGGTGCCCCGGGGCGGCCGCTGAGCCGGACCGGGCGTCGACGTCCCGGTTACGCTCCGCCCATGGCACCGACGCCCGAGACGACCGACAACACCTACTGGGCCCCGGTCGACCGAAACCTGCCCAACAACTCGCACGCCTTCGCCCTCGAGCTGCTCGGGGCGAACAAGCGGGTCCTCGAGCTCGGCTCCGCCGCGGGCCACTTCACCCGGGCCCTGGTCAGGGACAACTGCCGTGTCGTGGCCGTCGAGCTCGACCCGGTGGCCGCCAAGGGCCTCGAGGACGTCGCCGAGCGCGTGGTCGTGGGTGACCTCTCCGACCCCGCGGTCATCGAGTCGGCCATCGACGACGAGGGCTTCGACGTGGTCGTGGCCGGCGACGTGCTCGAGCACCTGCCCGACCCGCTGACCGTCCTGCGGGCGTGCCGATCGGCCCTCAAGCCCGGCGGCATGGTGGTCCTGTCGGTGCCGAACATCGCCCACGCCGACATCAAGCTCCAGCTCCTCGCCGGCAACTTCGACTACCGCGACACGGGCCTCCTCGACCGCACCCACGTGCACTTCTTCACCCGCAGCTCCGTCGAGGAGATGCTGCGCGACGCCGGGCTGCTGATGATCGACCTCCGCCGGGTGGTGCTGCCCGTGTTCACCACCGAGCAGGCGGTCGACCCGGCGTCGGTCGCCCCCGAGGTGCTGGCGTCGGTCCTCGCCGACCCGGACTCCGAGACCTACCAGTTCGTGATCCGGGCGGTCGTGCACGACGGCAACGCCGAGGTGGCCGAGCTCGCCGGCCGGGCCCTCGCCCTCCAGGACGAGCTGGCCGACGAGCGCGAGCGCCGCGCGGCCGTCGAGGCCGAGCGCGACGAAGCCGTCGTGGCGGCGTCGCTGCTCGAGCCGCTGCTCCACGACGCCGAGGCCCGCGCCCGCGACTACGAGGCGCTCGCCGAGGCCCGCCAGCGCTACATCGACGCCCTCATGTCGAGCCGCAGCTACCGGATGATGGCGCCCCTGCGCGCCGTGCGCGCGATCCTGCGCTGAGCCGACGGCCGCGCCGCAGCGGGCAGCGGGAGCCCGGCGTCAGTCGGCCATCGAGCGCCGCGCCGCGCGCAGCATCTCGAGCCGCTCGACGTCGGTGGCCGGCTCGCCTCCGACCTCGAGGGTGACCCAGAACTCGGCCCCGTGGGTCGGGTGCTCGGCCACGATGCGCAGGTCGACGAGCCCGAGGCCCACGAGGTCGTCGAGGATCACCCGGAAGGTCTCAGGGGTGAAGCGCCAGCAGTGGAGGTCACCGGAGAGGTCGGCCCCGGCGCTGGCGTCGGTCCAGCCCCGGATCGCCATCGCCCGGTCGTACAGGAAGTCGGGCTCGTCGGCCACGCCCTTGGCCCACGCGATGTCGCCGTGCAGAGCGGCGCAGCGCGAGAGGTAGTCGTAGACCTGCCCGACCGAGGGCATGGTGCGGTGCTCGTGGTGGGCGTCGAGCAGGGCCCCGGCGGTGGTGGCCACGCCGTAGTGGTCGAAGCAGTACCGGTAGTCGGGCACGACCAGCGCCAGCCGGCCACCGGGCTTGAGGATGGCCTGGCACCCCTGGAAGAAGGCCACGAGGTCGGGGATGTGCTCGATCGAGTGGCTGCAGATGATCCAGTCGTAGACGTCCTCGCCGCCGATGAGCTCGGGGAGGGGCTCGCCCTTCCAGACGAAGTCGACCTCCTCGATGAGCGACGCCCCGTTGGGGGCGATGGCGTGGCCCTTCCCGGCGAAGTGCGACCGCAGGGTCTCGGTGTCGAGGTGGTCCATCACGTCGACGTCGAAGCCGGCCGCCTTCGGGGCCATGGGGCTGTGGCTGGGGCCGACCTCGAGGCCCTTGCCCGAGCGGTCGATGGTGGCCAGCACCCGCTCCACGCGGTCGACTGGCCCGCCCGACAGGGGGCGCCCCTCCCGCTCGCCGAACGCCTGGTAGTGCGCCCAGCCGCTGGCGATCGCCCCGGACTCCACGGCCGCGGCGACGTCGGGGTTGGCGGCCAGGTAGGCGGCCTCGTCGAAGCCGGCCTCGGGAGGGGCGGCCGGAGCCGATCCGCCGACGAGGCGGCGTGCCCTCCCGAGGGCGCTCACCCGAGGCCCTCGGGACGGATCGGGCCCCACGAGCCCCGGAGGTCGAACATGCCGTCGATGACGTAGCCGCCGGAGCGGACGAGCATCGGTGTGTCGGCGAAGCGGTCGAGCTCGACGTGGCTCGTCGAGTCGCGGGCGACGAGCTTCACGATGTAGTTGCCCGGCGACAGCGGGAAGTGGTCGACCGAGTAGTCGACGAAGAACCGGCCGACCGAGGGCATGAGGTCGGAGCTCGGCTCGAGGGCGGTGGTGGTGAGCACCACGCCGCCCTCGCTCTCGATGGTGAGGCGCAGCTGCGGCGGGTCGACCGGCTGGGTGGCCCGCCAGTGCACCCGGACCGAGACCGACTGGCCGCTCAGGGCGAACGGCGAGATCGAGCCGTTGGCGTCGATCAGCTCGAAGCCCTCGATGGTGATGGCCTCGTCGTTGGCACCGGGCTCGGGGGTGCCCTCGGCCTCGGCGGGCCGGCGGCTGGCCTCCTCGTTGTTGACCTCGTGCAGGTAGTCGCCCACGACCTCGAGGGCGGTGCCCTGGGCCCGCACCACGCCGTGGTCCATCCAGGTCACGTGGTCGCACATGTTCTGCACGATGCTCATGGCGTGGGTGACCAGCACGATGGTGACGCCCTGGCTGCGCAGGCTGGCAAGGTGGTCGAGGCAGCGGCGCTGGAACTCCTCGTCGCCCACCGCGATGACCTCGTCGACCAGCAGGATCTCGGGGCGCATGTGCACCGCGACCGAGAAGCCGAGGCGCACGAACATGCCGGACGAGTAGGTCTTGACC
>CAMFLJ010000300.1 GCA_945957335.1 uncultured Actinomycetes bacterium
AGTCTCGTGGGCTCGGAGATGTGTATAAGAGACAGGGCGTCAGGGGACGGTGACGACGCGGCAGCCCAGCCCGACGTTCGAGCCGATGCCCACGTTGATGGCGTAGGCGCACACCGTGTGCGTGCCCGACGACGCCGACACGGTGGCGCTGAAGCCGTGGGCGGCGCCGTAGCCGGGGAAGGCGGCGGCGAGGTCGGGGCGGTTGCCCGACGCGACGAGGGCGGTGCCGGAGGAGTCGACGTAGACGTGGACCTGGATCGACGCCGAGGTGTCGGGGTCGATGGCCCAGCCACCGACGAACACCCCGCCGCTCACACCGGCGGCCACGTCGAACGAGCCGAACGGCGGGCCCCACGGCACGAGGACGAGCCGGCACCCGAGGCCGACGTTGGAGCCGGCACCCACGTTGATCGCGTAGGCGCACACCGTGTGGATGCCCGGAGCGGCCGCCACGTTGGCGCTGAAGCCGTGCGCCGAGCCGTAGCCCGGGAAGGCCGCACCGACGTCGGGACGGCTGCCGGAGGCCACGAGGGCGGTGCCGGAGGAGTCGACGTAGACGTGGACCTGGATCGACGCCGAGGTGTCGGGGTCGATCGCCCACCCGCCGACCTGCACCCCGCCCGGGGTCCCCTGGGCGAGGTCGAACGAGCCGAACGGCGGGCCGGTCGGGACCATCACGAGCTTGCAGCCGAGGCTGGCGTTGCTGCCGGCGCCCACGTTGATGCCGTAGGCGCACACCGTGTGCAGGCCCGGCGTGGCCGAGACCGTGGCGCTGAAGCCGTGCGAGGTGCCGTAGCCGGGGAAGGCTGCGGCGAGGTCGGGGCGGCTCCCGGAGGCGGTGATGGCGGTGCCCACCGAGTCGACGTAGACGTGGACGTCGATCGGCGACTGCGTGTCGGGGTCGATCGCCCAACCGCCGACCTGCACGGCGTTCGGGCTGCCCACGGCCATGTCGAGCGAGCCGAACGGCACGTTGCCGGGGACGAACACCGATCGGCAGCCCAGCACCGTGTTGGTGCCGGACCCGACGTTGATGCCGTAGGCGCACACCGAGTGGGTGCCGGGGGACGCGGCGATCGTGCCGGAGTAGCCGTGGGCGGTGCCGAGGCCAGGGAAGAGGCTGGCCAGGTCGGGACGGCTGCCGGACGCGGTGAGGGCGACGCCCACGTTGTCGACGTAGACGTGCACGGCGATCGAGGAGGCGCTCGAGGGGTCGACCGCCCAGCCGCCGACCGACACGCTGCTGTTCGAGCCGGTGGCGATGTCGAGGCTGCCCACCGGGTCGACCGAGAGGCGGCCTCCGTAGTTGGTGAGGCCGTCGATGCGGTAGAAGCGCTGGCCCTGCGAGGTGCACGTGCCGTTGCCGTCGCAGTTGGGGTCGGCCGGGTAGCTCGTGTAGGGGGCGTTCCAGTACTGGTAGATCAGGCGCAGCCGGCCGGCCTGGTCGAGGAACATCGACCCTCCGCCGGGGCTCCACTGGGTCGCCGTGTTGTCGATCAGGGGGCTGGCGCTGGTGCGGCCGCAGGGGCCCGACGGGCCGGCGCACAGGGCCTGGCCCATGCGGTAGTTGGCGGACTGCCACTCGTTGCCCGAGTAGATCAGCCAGTACTGGCCCTGGTACTTGACCATCGACGGGTTCTCGATCGAGTTGCCGTCCCACGGGAGCTCGGTCTGGAGCAGGACCGTGGCCGACGAGCCCGGCAGGAACCGGCCGTCGGAGCCGATGGGCTGCGACTTGATCGTCGTGGGGGCCGAGCCGGGGAAGCCCGTGGCCTTCCACAGCAGGTACGCCTGGCCGTTCGAGTCGACGAAGGGCTCGGGGTCGATGGAGCCGCCGGGGTCGGGGTCGCACACCAGCGGGAACGGGTTCGGGTCGACGAAGGGGCCCTGGGGCGACGAGGACGTGGCGACCGAGATGCAGCGGCGTCCGGCGTAGACCTCCCACGAGGTGTACATGATCCACGTGCTGCCCAGCTTCACGACGCCGGGCGCCCACTGGGCGTTGGCCACGCGGGAGGTGCCCCGGATCGACCATGCCGGGGGCACCGGGAACGAGTCGTTGAAGAACGGGTCGGAGTTGTAGGGGTTCGGCGAGTACGCGGGCCGCGGCACCCAGGTGTTGAGGTCGGTCGACGACATCGCCGGCACGAGCGAGCCGCCGGTGGAGGTGGCGTAGGCCCAGTAGCGGCCACCGACCGGGTCCCACACCACGGTGGGGTCGGGGAAGTTCTGGGTGTAGGCGGTGCCCGGCTTGAACCACGGGGCGCCGGCGTAGGCGAGGGTGTTGACGCCGTCGACCGGGGTGAAGATGGCGGGGGGCGTGGTCGGCGTGGGATCGGCGGGGGCCGTCGTCGGCGCGGCGGGGGCCGTCGTGGGTGTGGTGTCGCCGGGGACCGTGGTGCTCGTCGTCGACGGGTCGGGCGCCGTCGTGGTGGGCGTGGACGCCGAGGGCGACGGGGCCTTGGTGGCGGCTCCGGCGGCAGCGGGGAGGGCGCCGGTGGCCAGCAGCGCCAGCATCGCGGCCACTGCGACACGCATGGTCAAGGACCTGCGGGTGCGGGGTCCGCTGCCTCGCTCGACGTGCTGACGCGTCACGAAGTTCAGGGTACGGCCCACCCAGTTGTGGTCGGCACGCGGCATGGCACACTTGAGCCGCGATGGTGAGTCGGCCGGGTGACCGCGGTCTGGCGCCTCAGGGTGACCAGGCTGAGGAAGGTCGGGACTCCACAGGGCAAGGTGCTGGCTAACGGCCAGTCGGGGCGACCCGCAGGAAAGTGCCACAGAGAACAGACCGCCGATGGCCCGGTTCGCCGGGCACAGGCAAGGGTGAAACGGTGCGGTAAGAGCGCACCAGCACCCGGGGTGACCCGGGTGGCTCGGCAAACCCCACCTGGAGCAAGGCCGAATGTCGGGTACGGGCGGCCCGTCCGTCACTCCCCCGGGAGCGACAACCCGCTGGTAGGCCGCACAGATGGATGGTCACACAGGCGCCGGGAGGCGCTGGACAGAATCCCGCCTACAGGCCGACTCGCCATCGCACCCCAGGGGTGAGGCGCCGGAAGGGGCGCCTGACCTGCGGACACGTGGTCATCGCGTCGCATCGGAGCCCGACACCTTCCGTCCCGCGGCGCACCGGCCGCCGACTGCGAGCTGGATCTCGAAGGACACGCGGAGGGCCGACGTCGCCTGCCTCCCTTTGGGCTCAGTCGCTGCGCCGACGACCGGGCTCGAGCCAACGGCACCAACGATCGAGAACCGCCTTGCCCACGGCGTTGAAGAGCTCCTGGACGAGAGCGCTGAGCACGGGGCGAGGCTAGGCGCCCCTCTCCAGGCACGGCCGGCAGGGCGGGCGCGGACCAGCCGAGGACCGAGGAAGGGCTCCCGTCGGCGAGCCTCAGAGCACTCGTGACCTCCGCTGACGAACAGGGCGCTGACAGCACGGTCCGCCGTCGCACCCCGGCCACGGCGGGGGCCGCGGCCACGGGGGCCGATCGCTCCCGTAGGGTCGACCGCATGCGAGTCGTGGCCTGCCTGGCCGTCTGGGCCGTGTGCGGCATGGCCGCATTGGCCGTGGCCGCGCTGACGAAGATCGGCCCCGTGGTCGTGACCTTCCCGTTCGGTGGTGGCCTCCACCTCGGTGACGTCGTCGCCGTGGTCATCGGCACGCTCATCGCCACCGCCTTCACGGTCGTGGCGATCGTGACCCGACCACGTGAGTCGGCTCCGACCGGTGCCGTCAGCGGAGGATCTCGACCAGGAGGACCCACGCGTTGATCACGGCCACCGCGAACGAGACGAGGATGCCCGCCGCGACGACGTAGAGGCCGTTGGTGGAGCCGGCCACCAGCATCACCGCACCGACGACCCCCGGGAGCGTGGCCGCCTGGTCGAGCAGCAGCGTGGCCAGCTCGGGGCTCGGCGACTCCTCGATCTTGCCCCACCACCTGATGCGCAGCGACGTCGTGATCGCCCAGATGACCACGGCGACGGCCAGCAGCAGGACGCCGAGCGAACGGTCCGAGAGGTCGGGCATGAGGGCCACCGAGGCCATGACCAGCGCCCCGACGAGCAGGGTCACGGTGGCCACCGCCCGGGCCGGCAGCCAGGCGTAGGCCACGATCTCCTTCACGTTGATGGAGATGGCGACGAACAGCAGGCCGGCCAGCGCCGCCGCCGCTCCCGCCGTCGCCAGGAAGAAGTCGTTCCAGCCCTCGACCGCCAGCACCATCCGGGCATCTTCGCAGACCCGCCCGGACCGGGAGCGCCCGAGCGCGCCCGCCGCTCAGACCGCGCTCAGGGGGCGAGGTGGGCGGTCTCGTTGAACGAGTGCAGCACTCCCCCGCGGTCGGTCACGCCGATGCGGGTGATGGAGGCGGGGGCGACCCACAGCTTCCAGGAGATGTCGTCGCCGGTGCCCACGGCCCACCCGCTGTCTCTTATACACATCTCCGAGCCCACGAGACTAAGGCGAATCTCG
>CAMFLJ010000301.1 GCA_945957335.1 uncultured Actinomycetes bacterium
TGTGTATAAGAGACAGCCGCCCGCAGGGCCCGGAACACCGCCTTGTCGGCGGGGCCGCCGAGCCCGCCCGAGCGGCCCTCCACGGCGGTGGCGCCGTCGATGCTCGCCACCATGTCGACGGTCACCCAGGGCCGTCCGGGCGGTGCCGGGCGGGGCTCGTCGTAGGCGTCGAGCGGGTCGACCTCGGGGGCGCCGCCGGGGCCGTCGGAAGGGGGGAAGAGCAGTCGCACGCCCGTACGCTAGAGGGTCCCCACGACGCCTCCCCGGCCGCCGGCCTGTGGGCCGCTGTGGAGAACGTCACCCGTCATCCACCGGCAATTCACAGCGTTGTTCCCCTTTTGCTCCACAGGCCACCTTCCGTAGGTTGCTCGACGGGTACACCGCTGCGACGCGGACGACGGAACGGTGGCTGACGTTCTGACGTTCTCGGCTGGCAGGACGGCTCCTTGGGCGAGCCCGCGAGGGCACGCTCTCCCTGGCGTCCGCGTCGCAGCACGGTGTGCCCCGAACCGACCGATCCCAAGGCCCGCACGGCGACGACCCGAACCACGGGGCGCCCGTGCGACGGGCGTCACGAAAAGCCGGAACGAACCGTTGACAGCGGTGGAATTACTCTGGTGTAATTCTCCGACATCTTGTGGCCCGGGCGGCGTGGGGGACACACCAACCACAACATCTTGTGTCGGCCCGCCCGACGGCCCGACCGGCCCCAAACCCCGAACTCAGCGCCCGCCCCGTGCACCCGGAGCGGGCTCCACGAGCCTGGCGGCTGCCCCCGACGCCGCTGCGAGCAACCCCGGACCGAGCAGCACCCCTGAGCAGCACCCGGTTCTGAGCAGCACCGGTTCTGAGCAGCACAGCAGAGATCACCTCGCAGTCGCACGAGCAGCACCTCACCCAGAGACGGACACCACACCTCGATCACCCTCGAGGCGGAGCGGAGGAAGCATCCATGGCCCTGGCACCCGAGCAGGCCGGCATCGGCATCCGGCGACACTTCACGAGCGCCGACACCCACCCCTACGACACCGTCGAGTGGGAGCGCCGTGACGCCCGCATCTCCAACTGGAAGACGGGTGAGGTCGCCTTCGAGCAGCTCGGGGTCGAGTTCCCGGTCGGGTGGTCGCTGAACGCCACCAACATCGTCGCCCAGAAGTACTTCCGGGGCACCCTCGGCACCGCCGAGCGCGAGACCTCGCTCAAGCAGGTCGCCGACCGCGTGGTCGACACCATCACCGCGTGGGGCGTGGCCGACGGCTACTTCGTCGACGACGACGAGGCCCAGGCCTTCTCCGACGAGCTCAAGTACCTGATCATCCACCAGCGGGCCGCGTTCAACTCGCCGGTGTGGTTCAACATCGGCGTCAAGGGCGTGCCCCAGCAGGCCTCGGCCTGCTTCATCCTGTCGGTCGACGACAAGATGGACTCCATCCTCAACTGGTACGTCGAGGAGGGCACGATCTTCAAGGGCGGCTCCGGCGCGGGCATCAACCTGAGCCGCATCCGCTCCTCCAAGGAGCTGCTCAAGGGCGGCGGCACCGCCTCGGGCCCGGTCAGCTTCATGCGCGGCGCCGACGCCTCGGCCGGCACGATCAAGAGCGGTGGCAAGACCCGCCGCGCCGCCAAGATGGTCATCCTCGACGTCGACCACCCCGACATCGAGGAGTTCATCTGGTGCAAGTCGCGTGAGGAGCGCAAGGCCCGTGCCCTCGAGGCCGCCGGCTTCGACATGTCGCTCGACGGCGCCGACATCACCTCGATCCAGTACCAGAACGCCAACAACTCGGTGCGCGTCACCGACGAGTTCATGCAGGCCGTCGTCGACGACGCCGACTGGAACCTCAAGGCCGTCACCGACGGCCAGGTCATCAAGACCGTCAAGGCCCGCGACCTCATGCGCCAGATCTCCCAGGCCGCCTGGGAGTGCGCCGACCCGGGCATGCAGTTCGACACCACGATCAACCACTGGCACACCGCGGCCAACACCGGTCGGATCAACGGCTCGAACCCCTGCTCGGAGTACATGCACCTCGACAACTCGGCGTGCAACCTGGCCAGCCTCAACCTGCTGACCTTCCTCGACGAGGAGGGCACCTTCGACGTGTCCGGCTTCAAGGCCGCCGTCGAGTGCATCTTCACCGCCCAGGAGATCCTCGTCGGCAACGCCGACTACCCGACCGAGCCCATCGGCGAGACCTCCCGCCGCTTCCGCCAGCTCGGCATCGGCTACGCCAACATCGGCGCCATGCTGATGGCCCTCGGCCTGCCCTACGACTCCGACGAGGGCCGTTCGCTCGCCGCCGCCGTCACCTCGCTGATGACCGGCCACGCCTACGCCACCTCGGCCCGCACCGCCGCCCGCATGGGCCCCTTCGCCGGCTACGCCGAGAACTCCGAGCACATGCTGCGGGTCCTCGGCCAGCACCGGGCCGCCGCCGCCGAGATCGACGAGGAGCTCGTGCCCCACGAGCTGCTGTCGGCCGCGCAGCAGGCCTGGGACGACGCCTGCGAGCTCGCCGCCGAGGTGGGCGTGCGCAACTCGCAGGCCTCGGTGCTCGCCCCCACCGGCACCATCGGCCTGATGATGGACTGCGACACCACCGGCGTCGAGCCCGACCTCGGCCTGGTCAAGATGAAGAAGCTGGTCGGCGGCGGCACCATGTCGATCGTCAACCAGACCATCCCGCGGGCCCTCAAGCGCCTCGGCTACTCCCAGGCCGAGATCGACGAGATCGTCGCCTACATCGACGAGAACATGTCGATCATCGGTGCGCCGCACTTCAAGGCCGAGCACCTGCCGGTGTTCGCCTGCTCGATGGGCGACAACACCATCCACTACTCGGGCCACGTCCGGATGATGGGTGCGGTCCAGCCCTTCATCTCCGGCGCCATCTCCAAGACCGTGAACCTCCCCGAGGAGGCCACCCTCGAAGAGGTCGAGCAGCTCCACATCGACGCCTGGAAGCTCGGCATCAAGGCCGTCGCCATCTACCGCGACAACTGTAAGGTGGCCCAGCCCCTGTCGGCGTCGAAGAAGGACGACGACAAGGTCGACGCCGGCGCCGAGGCGGTCGAGCAGGTCATCGAGCGCATCGTCGAGAAGGTCGTCTACGAGCCGGTCCGCCAGAAGCTGCCCCGCACCCGTGTCTCGAAGACCTTCGAGTTCCGGGTGGCCGACTGCAAGGGCTTCGTCACGGTCGGCGAGTACGAGGACGGCCGTCCCGGCGAGATCTTCGTCCGGGTCTCCAAGCAGGGCTCGACCCTCGCCGGCATCATGGACGCCTTCGCCATCTCGGTGAGCCACGGCCTCCAGTACGGCGTGCCGCTGCGCAGCTTCATCGACGCCTTCACCGGCATGCGCTTCGAGCCCGCCGGCATGACCGACGACCCGGACATCCGGATCGCCAACTCGCTGATGGACTACCTGTTCCGCCGCCTCGCCATCGAGTACCTCTCGCCAGAGGAGCGGGCCGAGCTGAACATCCTCACCACCGCCGAGCGCATGCAGCCCACGCTCCCCGGTGTCGAGGACGCCATCGTCGAGACCCGCCAGGGCAGCGATCTCCCGGCCGACCCGCCCTCGATCGAGTCGGCGTCCACCCTGGTCGCCGAGACCACCACGACCACCACCCGCGTGGTGGCCGAGACCCACTCCGTCAGCCACGACGCCCCGCTGTGCATGCAGTGCGGCGTGGTGATGCAGCGGGCCGGCAGCTGCCACGCCTGCCCGTCCTGCGGCACCACCAGCGGCTGCAGCTGACCGTCCCCCCGGACCGGCCACGAGCCCCCGGGGGACGCGCAACGACGCACGCCGCCGGGAAGTGAACGACGAGGCCCGGGCCCCACGGCCCGGGCCTCGCCGCGCCCGGCCTCCTACGATGGGCGTCGCCGCACGGGCCGGGGGGCCGGCACCGGCCGAGGTCGGCGTGCGGTCCGAGAGGGGTGGCGCCATGGCCGAGGACCTGTTGGAGCTGGCCGAGCGACCCGGTGCGGCCGAGGTCGCCCGGTCGATGGGTGCCGGGCACCGCCTCGGCCTGGTGGTCGGTGACGGCCCGGGCGTCACGGTGCGCACCACCGACGACGGGGTCGCCGTCGACCCCGGCACCGACGGGGCCAAGGTGGTGGTCGCGCTCGGTGACGCGGCCTGGGACGACCTTCGGGCCGAGCGGCTGTCGGTGTTCGGGCTCCTCTACTCGGGGGCCCTGCGGGTCGAGCGCGGCGAGTTCGAGCAGTTCGCGGCGTGGGAGCCGGCGATGCAGGCCCTGCTGTACGACCGGCCCGTCTACGACGCCGGCACCGCCCGGGCCTTCGAGGGCGACGACCTGGCCCGGTCCTTCGCTCTCGACGACGACCCCGTCGCCATGGCCGCCTTCCTCGACCGGCACGGCTACCTGCACGTGAGGGCCGTGTTCGACGCCGCCGAGGTGGAGCGGCTGTCGGGCGAGATCGAGCGGCTGCGGGGTCTGGCCCG
>CAMFLJ010000302.1 GCA_945957335.1 uncultured Actinomycetes bacterium
GCCGTAGGCGATGAACGTGGGGCCCATCTGGCGGTCGGCGAACCACGACGCCGCCACCGGTGCGCCGGCCGAGATCAGCGCCTCGGTCACGAGCAGGCGCTCGATGGGGGGCCGCGCTCCCCCATCGTGCTCGGCCGGCCAGGTCATGCCGAGCCAGCCGCGTGCCGCCAGCTCACGCGAGAACTCGCGGGAGAACCCGCAGATCCACGAGTCGTGCTCGGCGCCGAAGCGCTCGACGGCGTCGGCCGCCACCTGCTCGGCCTCGGCCTGCAGCTGGCGCAGCCGGTCGTCGAGGGCGCCGTCCACCGAAGCCCTCGCGACCGGCCGTCGTCAGTTCGTGAGGTCGGCGACGACCTCGCGGCGCAGGAGCTTGCCGGTGGGCGTGCGGGGCAGCTCGGCCCGGAACTCGATGATCTCCGGGGTCTTCGAGCCGCGCAGGTGCTGGCGGCAGTAGTCACGGAGGTCGTCGGCGGTGAGCGACGCCCCCTCGGCCAGCACGACCACCGCGGCGATCTGCTGGCCCCACTCCTCGTCGGGCACCCCGACGACCACGGAGTCGACCACGAGGTCGTGACGCACGAGGACGTCCTCGATCTCGGCCGGGGCGATGTTCTCGCCGCCGCGGATGATGGTGTCGTCGGCGCGGCCCTCGATGAAGAGGTAGCCCTCGTCGTCGACCCAACCGCGGTCGCGGGTGGGGAACCAGCCGTCGGCGTCGACGACCGAGCCCTGGTCGTACTCGCCCGAGATCTGCTCGCCGCGCAGGTAGACGAGGCCCGGCTCGCCGACCGGGACGGGCTGGTCGAGCTCGTCGCGGACCTCGACCTCGATGCCGGGCAGCACCTTGCCGACCGAGCCGAGTCGCACCTTGGCGACCGGGTCGCCGGCGAAGGCCGCGGCGTGGTCGTCGGGGCCGAGCAGGGCGATGGTGGAGCTGGTCTCGGTGAGGCCGTAGGCGTTCACGAAGCCCGTGCCGGGGAACAGCTCGAGCGCCCGCTCGAGCACCGGCAGCGGCATGCGGGCGCCGCCGTAGCTGAGGGTGCGCAGGGTGGGCACGTCGGCGGGGGCGCCGTCGAGCTCGGCCACCACGCGGGCGAGCATCGTCGGGACGACCATGGCCTGGGTGACGCCCTCGCGGCGGATCGTGTCGAGCCAGACCTGGGCCTCGAAGGCGTCGAGGTAGATGATCCGGCGCCCGGCGTAGAGGTTCGACAGCAGGTTGGCCATGCCAGCGATGTGGTACGGCGGCACGGTGACCAGCGCGGCGTCGTCGGGGTCGGCCGAGGCGAACTCGACGGTGCCGATGACGTAGGCGGTGAGGTGACGGTGGCGCAGCAGCGCAGCCTTCGGGGTGCCCGAGGTGCCCGAGGTGTAGAGCACCACGGCGACGTCCTCGGGATCGACGAACGGCGGCAGCTCGACCTCGCCGCTGGCGGCGAAGTCGGCGTCGACGAGGCGACGGCGGTCGACGGTGACGCCCGGGTCGGCCCCGGCCACCTCGCCGTCCTCGGCCACGATCATCGAGCCCGAGTTGGCCTGCACCAGCGGGGCCAGCTGCTCGTCACCGAGTCGGTAGTTCAGGGGGATGAACGGCACGCCGGCGTAGGCGGCCCCGAACAGGGCGATGGGGAAGCTGGCGTCGTTGGTGCCGCAGTAGACGAGGCCCTCGGCCCCGTCCTCGACGAGCTTGCCGGCCACGCGGCGGGCGGCCGCGTCGAGGTCGGCGTAGGTGAGGGAGACGTCGCCGGAGACGACCGCGACACGGTCGTCGAGGGTCGACGCCGCCATCTCCAGCAGCAGCGAGAGGTTCACGTGCGGCTCAGTCGGACGACGGGAGCGGCTTGGCGCCCTTGATCGGCACCTCGCGGCCGTCGGCGGCCAGGGCGCCGGGGCCGGGCTTGGCGCACAGCACCTCGAGGCCGGACTCCTCGTCGGCGTAGCGCTTGCCCACGAGGGTGCCCTCACCGGAGGCGTCGGCGTGACCGCCACCGGGGCGGTCGGCGGTGGCGTCGACGACCTCGACACCGCCGCAGGTCAGCACCACCGGCGAGCTGGGCGGACGAACCACCACGAGCTCGACGCTGCACTCCGGGCAGGCGAGGCGGCTGCCGGCCTTGATCTCCATCGTTCCCCCTTGCATGGCGGCACCCTCTGGCCGCGCTCGGACCCGTGAAGGGTACGCGCCCGGGGAGGGTCGGCCCAACTCCCCGGCGCCGCCGACGTGTGCAACGATCGGCCCCCGCAACGGGGCCACCGGCGGCCCCGCACCATCCGAGGGGACGTGGGGACATGGGGAACGTGGTCGAAGGCCGCTTCGAGGGCAAGGTCGCGCTGATCACCGGCGGCGGCTCCGGCATCGGGCGGGCCACCGCCATCCGCCTGGCGGCCGAGGGCGCCAAGGTGTTCACCCACGACATCAACGCCGAGGGGCTGGCCGAGACCGCCGCCACCATCTCCGGCGCCGGCGGCACCGTCGAGACCCGCGTGGGTGACGTCACCCAGCGCCAGGAGTGCCTCGACACCGTGGCCGCCGCCGTCTCGACCTTCGGTGGGCTCGACGTGCTCGGCAACATCGCCGGCATCGCCAAGAGCGTGCACTTCGTCGACATGGCCCAGTCCGACTACGAGCGCATCGTCGCCGTCAACATGAACGCGCCGGTGTACTTCTGCCAGGCCGCCATCCCCCACCTGCTCGAGACCGGCGGCAACATCGTCAACATCGCCTCGAACGCCGGGCTGATGGGCCAGGCCTACACGGGCGCCTACTGCATGACCAAGGGCGCCATCGTGCAGCTCACCCGCTCGCTGGCCATGGAGTTCGCCAAGCAGAACCTGCGGGTCAATGCCATCGCCCCCGGCGGCGTGAACACGGCGCTCTCCACCAACTTCTCGATCCCCGACGGCATCGACTTCGACCTCATGACCCCGTACGTGGGCTTCCGCGGCATGGCCGAGGCCGAGGAGATCGCCGGGCTGTTCAGCTACCTCGCCTCCGACGAGGCCAAGAGCATCCACGGCGCCACGCTCTCGATCGACAACGGCCTCACCGCCGGCTGATCCTGGCGTTCTGGAATGCGTCCTGCACCCGTAGGGGTGCGAAACGCATGCCAGAACCGAAGAGGTGGCGGCAAGGTCCGGTCGGGACGCCCTCGCGACCGTCAGCCGGCGAGGGCCTTCTCGATGTCGCCGCTCAGCTTCTCGGGCTTGGTGGTGGAGGCGTAGCGGTCGATCACCTCGCCGTCGCGGCCCACGAGGAACTTGGTGAAGTTCCACTTGATCCTCGTGCTGCCGAGCGCGCCCTTCGCCTCCCGGCGGAGCCACTGGAACAGCGGGTGGGCGTCGCTGCCGTTGACGTCGACCTTGGCGAACATCGGGAAGCTCACGCCGTAGTTCACCTGGCAGAACTCGGAGATCTCGTCGGCGTCTCCGGGCTCCTGCTTGCCGAACTGGTTGCAGGGGAACCCGAGGACCACCAGGCCCTGATCGCGGTAGCGCTCGTAGATCTGCTCGAGCCCGGCGTACTGCGGGGTGAACCCGCACTTCGACGCGGTGTTGACCACGAGCACGACCTTGCCGTCATACGCGTCGAGCGACTGCGGCGCACCGCCGAGCGTGTCCGCCGAGAAGTTGCCGAGCTTCGTCATGGGTGGATCCTCTCATCTCGCCGACGCACGGGGCCGACCTCGCCGACCTCGCCGACACGTCCGAGATCGAGGTGCCTCCCGGATGTCGTCTCCTGGGTGTCGCCACTCGGGATGACACCCCGCGCTCGGTCCCGATCGGTCAGCCGGTGTCGAAGAGGCCGCCCTGGCCGCGGGCTCGGTCGGCGATGGCCCGCGCTCGGGCCTCGACGCTCGTCGGTGTGGTCAGTGTGGGCTCGGGCGTCGGTGGTGGTTCGCCGCCTGAGTTGGCGGCCGCGTCGGGTCCGACGTCCGGACCGGGTGGGGGTCGGCCGTCGTGGACGGCGAGCCCGGGTGGCCCGGTGCTGTCGGGCGCTCGGCCTGCCTCTGGCGGGATGAGCTTCCGTTTCCCGTTGGGTTGGAGCGGTCCGAAGGTGTAGCCGTGGTGGGTCTTGAGGTCGTGGTGGTGACCGCACGGTCGGGCGAGCTCGTTCAGTTCGGTGCGCTTGGTGGCGGCCCAGTCGGCGACGTGGTCGATCTCCAACCTCGCCTTGGAGTTGCAGCCGTCGATCTGGCAGACCCCGTCGGTCAATGCCTCCAGAGCGGTGCGTTGCAGGGCGGTCGGTCTGCGTCCGAGGTGGACGACCTTGGAGATCTCGCTGCCCTTGGTGGTGATCGCCGCGATGAAGGCATCGCCGTCGATCATCCGCCACACGTCCGGCACCGGGATCGGCCCGTGCCCGGCGATCTCCGACACCTCACCGGGCAGCGTGTGGCCGCGGTCGAGAGCGGCGAGGTC
The DNA here is from genome assembly GCA_945957335.1 of uncultured Actinomycetes bacterium. Classification (GTDB taxonomy): domain Bacteria; phylum Actinomycetota; class Acidimicrobiia; order Acidimicrobiales; family Acidimicrobilacustridaceae; genus CAMFLJ01. The sequence continues at coordinate 4,420 of CAMFLJ010000302.1, forward strand.
GATCTTCACGATCACCTTCGAGAACGACCAGTCCTCCTCGACCGGAC
>CAMFLJ010000303.1 GCA_945957335.1 uncultured Actinomycetes bacterium
CTTCCAGAGGGTCTCGCGGAAGCTGACGGTGGCGTTGACCTGGCCCTGGGAGTTGTTGCCCCCGCCGACCACCGAGCTGAGGTTGTTCACGAGCTGGGTGACCGAGACCTCACGGTTGTTGGTCTGCACGCTGACGTTGGCGCCCCAGGCCACGATCGCGGTGAGGAGCATCACGAGGATGACCATCAGCAGCCGCAGGCGCACGTGGCGTCCCCAGATGACCAGAGCGACCGCGATGGCCACGGTGGCCGACAGGAGGCCACCGCGGTTCTGGGTGCCGATCACCACGATCATCACGATGGCGGCGACGATCTGGGGCGTGACGGCGCGATCGCGGCGGCCCGAGCTGGCCAGGTAGACGACCGCCAGCGCCAGGGCGCAGCCGAGGTTGCCGGGTCGGTGGTCGGTGAGCTGGACCGAGGTGCCGGGCATGACCGGGCCCCGGGTGGAGTAGAGGGTCTGGCCGATGATGCGGAACGGCGCGATGGCCAGCAGCCACGGGATGAAGCGGCCGTAGAGGCGCACGAGCTCCTTGGGCTGGAACCGCGAGTCGAACCGGGAGAGGCCGACGACCACGAGCGCGAAGAGCGCGTAGTAGACGAGGGCCGAGTCACGGATGACGTCGAGCAGCGCGTAGTGGAGCGACGTCAGGAACTTGGTGAGGCCCCAGAGGAGCCACACCACGAGCATGGTCGGGGCCATCCAGTTGCCCGCCCGGACACCCTTGAACGGCGAGCGACGGGTGAGCAGGTAGACGACGCAGACCGACAGGACGATCTCGCCCGGGTAGATCGGCACGCCGGGCACCGACAGCACGGCGAGGGGCCGGTCGAAGAGGGCCAGGCCGGCGAGGAGGAGCAGCAGCAGCGTGCCGGCGAGCGTGTGGTGCTCGGCCGCTGCGTCGGGTGCATCCACGGTGGCGGAGGACGTCGGAAGGCCGGCGCGTGCCGCGCCGGCCCTCGGGGTGGTCCGGGGCGTCGGCACCGCCGACTGCCCTGGGCTCATGACGTGGCGACGGGCGGCGGCGGGGCGAGCGGCACCGACGGGTCGAGCACGACGCCGTCGGCGCGCACGCCGAGAGCATCGAGGTCGCGTCGCAGCGAGAACAGCGGGGCCAGGTCGGAGCCGGTGGCGGTGGTGACGATGCAGGCGTCGGACATGAGGACGAGGTCGAGGAGGACCTCCTGCTCGATGTCGACGACGGGCACGAGCACCACGAGGTCGGCGTCGAGGCCGACCTCGGCGAGCTGCTTCACGAAGGTGTCACGGTTGCCGAGGTGCTCGGAGAGCCCGGCGAGCTCGGTGTCGACGCGGCCGTCGACCACGGTGAGGATCCGGCCGGTGGACGTCAGGCTCAGGAGGGTGACGGTGGCACCGGTGCGGTCGAGGACCGGCTCCATGTCGGCGGCCAGGGTGAGGGCCGCCATCGAGAGGTCGCGCGGGCCCCGCGGCACGAGGAGCGCGATGCCCGGGTCGGCGTCGCCGGCGGCCCGCTGCAGGGCCATGGCGACGACCGGGGCGATGCCCTCCGCCGGCATGCCGGCGACGGTCTCGGTGCGGGAGCCGACAGCCACCACGGGAGCCCCGAAGAGCCGTCCGGCGGTGGTGGGGTCGGAGAGCCAGGGCCGCCGGCGCTCGACGACGGCGATCACGGCGATCGAGACGAGGAAGCCGAGCACGATGCCGACGGGCACGTAGCGGCTCAGCAGGGAGACCCGGCCCGGCCCCTTGTTGGGGCCGCTGCCCACCGAGACGCCGACCTTGGCGGTGGAGGCCGCGATCTGGGCGGCGTCGCGGTCGGTGCGCAGCTGGTTGCGCCGGGCGTTGAGCGTGTCGAGCTCGGTGCGCAGGGTGGCGGCCTCGTTGGAGGCGGCGGCCACACCGGCCAGCTGTGTGGTGGTGAGGTTGATGTTGTTCTCGACGTCGGCGATCGACGCGTCGATGACCCGCAGCTGCTCGTCGAGCTGCTGCTGGTTCTGGGCCAGCTGCACCTGCTGGTAGGCGGGCAGGAGGGCGTTGGCCGCCGCCTCGGACGCCGTGTCGGAGCCGGCCGAGACCACGACGGCGATCGTGCTCTCACCCTGGGAGGCCGAGGCCGAGACCTTGTCGATCGTGACGCCGGACTGGCTCGACGCGGCCTCGACCACCTGGGGCGACGCCAGCTGGGCGGCGACCTCCGAGGTGGCGCGGTCGGCGTTGACGTTGCTGTTCTGCCCGCCGACGCCGGAGGCCACCTGCACGACGACCTTCATCGTCGCCTCGGGCTTCCAGCTCACCAGCGCGTAGACCGCGCCGAGCAGGGCGAAGGCGACCACCGCCGCCACCACACGCGTGCGGTAGCGGACGATGCCCGCCCAGAGGGAGGGAGTGAAGTCCTCCGAATCGTTCACCGAACCCCCGACACCGAGCCCTCGCGGGCGACGAGTTGGTCGTAGATCCAGGCGTAGGTCTTGGCCAGACCCTCCTGGAGGCGGATCGAGGGCTCCCAGCCGAGCTCGGCCCGGATCATCGTGTTGTCGCTGTTGCGGCCCCGCACGCCCTGGGGGGCGGTGAGGTCGTAGCGGCGCTCGACGGTGATGCCGGCGATGCCCTCGACGATGTCGACGAGCTGGTTGATCGTCACGAGCTCGTCGGAGCCGAGGTTGATCGGCTCGATGATGTCGCTGGCCATGATGGCCTTGGTGCCGAACACGCAGTCGTCGACGTACATGAACGAGCGGGTCTGCTCGCCGTCGCCCCAGATCTCGATGGAGTGGTCGCCGGTGAGCACCGCCTGGGCGATCTTGCGGCTGATCGCCGCCGGCGCCTTCTCGCGGCCGCCGTCGTAGGTGCCGTAGGGCCCGTAGACGTTGTGGTAGCGGGCGACGCGGGTCTGGAGCCCGAAGTCCTCGCGGAAGTGGCGGCACATGCGCTCGGAGAAGAGCTTCTCCCAGCCGTAGCCGTCCTCGGGCATGGCCGGGTAGGCGTCGGCCTCGGCCAGGGCCACGACGTCGGCGGAGGTCTGCTTGTCGGCGGCGTAGACGCAGGCCGACGAGGAGAAGAAGAACCGCTGCACGTCGGCGTCGCGGGATGCCATGAGCAGATGGGTGGTCGTGAGCACCGAGAGCATGCACAGGGCACGGTTGTTCTCGATGAAGCCCATGCCGCCCATGTCGGCGGCGAGGTTGTAGACCTCGTCGACGCCGGCCACGGAGGCGGCGCACACGTCGATGAGGGTGAGGTCACCGATGCGGTTCTCCGCGTCGTCGTGCACCTGGTACCACTCGTCCATCGGCTTCACGTCGACGACACGCACCTCGTGACCGTCGTCGAGCAGCGACCTCACGAGGTGACCCCCGATGAACCCGCCTCCGCCACCAACCCGGACCTTCGCCATGCTTCGCCTTCTCTCGTCGCGTGTGCCGTCGCACGGCCGCGCTGGTTGGCAAGGGTACCCGACGGGGTTCCCTGCACTGGCGCAGCCGACTGCGGGGATCTTCCCCGTTCTCTCGATGAGATGATCGGGAAGTTCGGCCCCGATCTTCAGTCCTTCTCGGGGCCGGCTCCACCGGGTGCCGGGTCGAGGCCCAGGTCGAAGACGATCGGCGCCGAGCGCGTGGCCAGCACGAGCTGCACCGTGTAGAGCACGCCGGCCACCGCGAGGCCCGCTGCGGTGCCGACGATGGCGCCGGCTGCGCTGCCGGTGATGGCGGCGCCGACGGCCCCGCCGAGCAGCACGAACGGGGCCGACGGAAGGCTGGCATAGGTGCCCCGGCGGATGTCACCGGTGGCCCGGAGGCACACGAGGGGGCCCTGGGCGAGCATCACGATCACCAGGTTGATGGCGAGCGGCGGGAGGTAGGAGCGGGCGTCGGCGGCGCCGTCCCCGAGGATGGTCTCGAGGAGCGACACCGGGAGGACGGCGATGAGGCCGAGCCAGGACAGCGAGGCGACGAGCAGGAGCCCGGAGATCATCGCTGCCGGCACGAAGAGCCGGCTGCCGGTGCGGCGGCGGTAGCGGGTGAGCTCGGGGACCATCACCATGCTGGCGCCCATGATCACGATGTTGATCGGGCCGACGAGCAGGAACGCGGTGCGGGTCTGGCCGAGGATGGCCAGACCGGCGGTGGCACCGAGGATGTAGAGGCCGACCTGAGCGGAGGCGCCGAGGGCGAGCCAGTCGACGACGTAGCGCAGGCTCTGGCGCCACACGAGGCGGGCGAAGCGGACGCCCTCGAAGATCCGGGGCACGGCGCCCATGCGGATGCCGCCGACCACGGCGCCGCAGCCGGCCCCGATCGTCCAGACGGCGAGGGCGGCGGTGGCGCTCGGCGCAGCGCCGGTGACCACGCGCACGACCCCGATGCCGACGGCGAGCGCCACGACCCACGTCGTGTCGGAGAGCGTGGCGCCGAAGGGCTGTCTCTTATACACATCTGACGCTGCCGACGAAGAGGATAGTGGT
>CAMFLJ010000304.1 GCA_945957335.1 uncultured Actinomycetes bacterium
ATCGGCCTCTACCTCGGCCTGCCCGAGGCCTTCGTGGTCGGGCCGAAGTGGATCCTGCCGGCCCTCGAGGCGGTGCTCGTCGTGCCGCTGCTCATCGCCGACCCCGACCGCACCGGCCGCGAGACCCGCCTCCTGCGACTCGTCTCCATCCTCTTGATCGCGCTCGTGTCGCTCGCCCTGCTCACGTCGCTGCTGCTCCTCGTGCACGACCTGCTCAGGGGCCACGTCGTGCCGGGCAAGAGCCTCGTCTACACGGCCATCGCGTTCTGGGCGACGAACGTGATCATCTACGCGCTCTGGTACTGGGAGCTCGACAGCGGCGGGCCGAACTCGCGCCACGACCGCGTGCTGGCCGAGCGCGACTTCCTCTTCCCGCAGCAGGCCAGCCCCGACGTGTTCACCGAGCCGTGGCACCCGCAGTTCTTCGACTACCTCTACACGTCGTTCACCAACTCGACGGCGTTCAGCCCCACCGACACCATGCCGCTCACGCGCTGGGCCAAGGCGCTGATGATGACCCAGTCGGCGATGGCGCTCGCCACCATCGTCCTGGTGGCGGCCCGCGCCGTGAACGTCCTGTCCTGAGCCGCCCGGCCCGCTGGTGGCCGGCCGTTCAGTTGGGCAGGGCCTGGAGGCCGTCGGCGCCGGTGGGGGTGGCCGGGGGGTCCCACGCCGAGCCGCCGGTCCGGCCGCCGAGCTCGGGGCACTCGCCCGCGAACACGCCCCAGCCGCACTCCCACCCGGGCACCACCCAGTCGTGGAGCATCCACACCGAGTCGAGGGCCACCTTGCGGCCGCCCCGGGCGGCGCAGCCGGCGTCGTCGAGCGCCTCGCCCCCGACGACGGTGTTGTCCTTCATGCAGAGCCCGCCGTTGGTGTTGTGCTGGTGCCACACGTCGTTGGGCCCGGCGAAGCCCTCGGGCGCGCCCTTGGGCGAGAACACGAGGTAGCTCAGCCCGACGATGCGCGAGTCGGGGGCGGTGCCGTCGTAGAGCAGCTCGGAGGGGCGGGACGGGTCGAACCGGATCGCCAGGATCGGGTTCGTGTAGTGGGCGCCGATGCAGGGGACGAACCCGACCGACATGCGGTAGCCGGCCGCCTCGGCGTCGGCGACGGTGGGGTAGCGCAGGGCCGCCTCGCGGGCCTTGGCCTGCTGGTCGGCGAGGGTGAGGCGCTCGTCCTCGGTGAGCGGCTTCTGCGCGGTGGGGCCGCGATGGCTGTGGCCCTCCGCATCGGTGGCCACCTGGCCCGGTGAGGCGGCGGGCCCGCTCTGCTCGCACGGTGTCGAGCCGTCGAGCCCCACCGTGGTGGCGTGGCCGTCGTCGTGGGTGTGGCCGGACGCCCCGTGGGCGTCGACCTCGGCGGGGGTGAGCATCACCGCGGAGGCGACGACGGCGATCACCGAGAGCGCCACGATGCCGGCGGTCGTGCCGATGCGGTCGCGGACCGGCCGGGCCAGGCGCTCCGGGAACAGCAGCTGGGCGGCGGCGATCAGGACGAGGGCTCCCTCGAGCACCGCGCAGACCAGGTCGGGGGTGCCGACCGCCTCGGAGCGGAGCGCCTGGGGCCCGACGGGCAGCCCGACGGTGCGCGACACCACCCAGGTCGCGAGCACGGCCAGGTTCAGCGCGACGACCGACCCCCACACCCACCGGCGCGGCCGGGCGACCACCAGCGCGGCCAGGGCGATCTGGGCGGCGCCCACCAGGACGAAGAACCAGCCGTGGGCCCAGTCCTCGGAGAGGTGGTGGGGCGCGTAGCCGAGGTGCACGGCTCCGGCCGACGCGGACAGCACGGCGGCGAGCACCGCCAGCTGGCCGGCGTGGGTCGGCCGCGTCTGCTCGCCGGTCGCGCTCGTGTCCATCTCCACCCCCGTTGGTCCGGCGGTGAGGGTAGCGGTCGGGTCAGCCGGGTAGCGGGCGACCGACGGCCTCGTAGAGGGCGGCGGTGACGAGGGGGGTGGCCCGCCGGGCGCCCTCGGCGCGCCAGTGCACGCCGTCGGGCCGGTAGTTGGTTCCGTCGGGGCCGACCGCCTCGCACAGGCCGGCCGGGCAGAGCAGTGCCTGGAGGTCGACGAAGCGCGTGTCGACGGGGTGCTCGGCGGCGTAGCCGCGCTGGAGGTCGCGCAGATGCCCGAAGCGCCACACGTTCTCGGGACGCAGCGCCTCCTGGTAGGGCTCGTCCGGGATCGGGATGGGGTCGTTCTGGCCGAGGAGCACGAAGGTGGCGCCCTGGCCGGTGGCGGCGACCCGCGCCTGGTCGAGGGCGGCGAGGTAGAGGGCGTCCCACTCGGGTGAGCCGAACTCCACCCAGCGGCCTTCGCTGTACACGTCGGTGGTGTCGTAGAGCGCGGCGTCCCAGACCACGACGTCGGGCTTGTAGGTGTCGACCTGCAGGGGCCACCAGGTCTCGCGGTCGACGCAGGTGTCGATGGGGTCGCGCACGGTGCCGAACGACCGGGACTTCAGCCCGAGCAGCTGGCACGAGTACTTGCCGAGGTTCCAGAGGTCGACCCGCTCGGGGTCGAAGACGGTCTCGTAGGTGGTGGGCTGCGGGAAGTCGACGCGGCCCCCGCCGAGGGTCCAGGCCACGGAGTCGCCCGTCCACATCACCCGCAGGGGGGCGTCGGCGCCCGCGGGGGCCGACGCCGAGGGGTCGAGGTCGACCGACCGGCCGTAGGAGGTGGTGGTGGGCACGGCGAGCACCCAGACCACGACGAGGGCGAGCGCCACCGAGCCCGCCGCGATCCACCCGCCGCGCGGGGCCCGCAGGAGGCGCACCATCCGCGGCGACTCGCTGCCCGTGCGGGGCGACCGGAAGGGTCGCTCGACGAGGCGGTAGGACAGGTAGGTGGCGACGGCGGTGACGGCGATGCGCAGGGCGAAGAGGGCGACGCCGTCGAGCCCGGTGCGGGCCGGGTCGAGGAACACCTTCACCGGCCAGTGCCAGAGGTAGATGCCGTAGGAGAAGAGGCCGAGGGTGACGAGCGGTCGCGCCTCGAACGCCCGGGCCGCGCCGCCGCGGTGGGCGACGACCGAGAGCACGACGAAGAGGGCCGCCGCCTCGACGAGGAAGAACCCGCCCCGGTAGAGCCAGCTCTGCAGGAACCCGCCGCGCCACGACGCCAGGAGCACCGCGGCGGTGCCGGCGGCGGCGAGGAGCGACCACGCGAGCGGAGGCACCCGCCGGGCCCAGCGCTCCCGCCAGAGCCACGCTGCGCACCCGCCGGCCACGCCGAGCAGCACGGCCTGCAGGCGCGTGTCGGTGCCGTAGTAGAGGCGCGACGGGTCCTCGAGCGGGTCGTAGAGCACGGCCATCTCGACGGCGCTGCCCACCGCGCCCACCGAGGCCACCACGAGCAGGAGCCGGGCGAGCTGGGTGGTGTCGTGCCCGTTGCGGCGCACCACGGCGGCGAGGCCGAGGAGCAGCAGCGGGAACACGATGTAGAACTGCTCCTCGATCGACAGCGACCAGAAGTGGTTCAGGGGCGACTCGGCGCCGAACACCACCTGGTAGCTGGCGTCCTGGGCGATCGACCACCAGTTGTTGACGTACAGGAGCGAGGCCACGGCCTGGCCGCGGATCGTCGAGCGCCACACCGAGGGGTCGAGCACGACGGCCACGGCGACGGTGACGACGATGGTCGTGACGGCCGCGGGCAGCAGCCGGCGGGCGCGGCGGCCGAAGAACGCCGGTGCGGAGATGCGCCCCGTGCCGTGGTGCTCACCGAGGGCGAGCGAGGTGATGAGGAAGCCCGAGAGGACGAAGAACACGTCGACGCCGAGGAACCCGCCCGGCACGAGCGAGGGCGCGAAGTGGTAGAGCACGACGAGACCCACCGCGAGGCCGCGCAGCCCGTCGAGCGCGCCGACGTGCGCGAAGCGCCTCTCGGTGGGCCCACGACCGGTGCCGCCCTCCTGGGGCGACCGGGTCAGGGGTGGTGTCTCGGCGACGATCTCGGCTCTCCTCGCGCACGGCTCCGGCCGCCCGGCAGACTACGGGCGCACCGCCGCACGGAGGTGGCACGACGGGCGCCGGGCGGTCCCGGGCGGCCGGCGGGGCGTCGGTAGTCTGTCGCCGTGACCGACCTGGCCCCGACCGACGGCGCGCCGCCGGACGAGGAGCTCGCCGAGCCCGTCGACGCCCCCACGGCGGTGGTCGACGACGACGTCGAGCCGCCCGTCGAGCGCTGGCTCGTGGTGCTGGTCGTGGCGGTGGTCGGCGCGCTGCTGGCGTGGCTGCTCGTCCGCCTCTTCACCTCCGACTGGCTGGCGGTCGGCGACTACCGCACCCTCCAGCTGCGCGTGTCCGACGTCGGTGGGCCCGAGACGCCGCTGGTGGGCGTCTACTCCTGTCTCTTATACACATCTGACGCTGCCGACGAAGAGGATAGTGGTGG
>CAMFLJ010000305.1 GCA_945957335.1 uncultured Actinomycetes bacterium
ATTCGCCTTAGTCTCGTGGGCTCGGAGATGTGTATAAGAGACAGAGCTCGATCTGTGCGTCTCGGGCGTCACCGGTGCCGGCCTGCCCCGCCTGGTGGGGCGCATGGCCGATGCGGTGCGCGAGGCGCGCTCGGCCGAGCCCGAGCCCGAGGGCTTCATCGTCCACCGGCCCCTCGCCGAGGGCTTCCGCATCGAGCGCGAGGACGACGGCAGCTACCGGGTCATCGGCCGGTCGGCCGAGCGGGCCGTCGCGCTCTCCGACCTCACAAACCTCGAGGCGCTCGACTACGCCCACCAGCGGCTCAAGAAGCTCGGGGTCGACAAGGCCCTCGCCCGCGCTGGTGCCCACGAGGGCGACATCGTCCACATCGGCGGGCTCAGCTTCGAGTTCGAAGAGGACTGAGCCGATGGACATCGTGGCCAAGATCGGCACCTCGTCGCTCACCGACTCCCGGGGTGAGATCCGGAGCGACGCCATCGCCAAGCTCTGTGACGAGGTGGCGGCCCTGCGGCTGGCCGGCCATCGGGTCGTGGTCGTCACCTCGGGCGCCATCGGCGCCGGGCTGCCGGCACTCGGCCTCGGGGGCGACAAGCGGCCCCGCGACGCCGTCACCCTCCAGGCGCTCTCGGCGGTGGGCCAGAGCCGGCTCATGGGCGTGTACCACGACGAGCTCGGTCGCCACGGGCTGGTCGTCGGTCAGGTGCTGCTCGCCCCGCTCGACTTCGTCGAGCGCCGCCAGTACCTCCAGGCCCGGGGCACCCTGCTGCGGCTGCTCGAGCTCGGCGTGGTGCCCGTCGTCAACGAGAACGACGCCATCGCCGACGACGAGATCCGCTTCGGCGACAACGACCGCATCGCCGCCCTCGTCGCCCACCTCGTCGACGCCGAGCTCCTGGTCCTGCTCACCGACACCCCCGGCCTGCTCTCCGCCGACCCTCGGCTCGACCCCTCGGCGTCGCTCATCGAGGAGATCGTCGAGCTCGACGAGGCGCTCGAGGCCGTCGCCGGCGGTCCCGGCACGGTCGGCGGCAGCGGCGGGATGGCCTCCAAGATCGCGGCGGCCAAGATCGCCACGTGGTCGGGCGTGCGCACGGTGATCGCCGCGGCCGATCGCCCGGACGTCCTGGTCGACTCCGTGGCCGGTGCGCCCGGCGTCGGCACGGTCGTGCTGCCCCACGACCGCGACCTGCCCGCCCGCAAGCTCTGGATCGCCTTCGCCGTCGGGTCCTCGGGCACCGTGGTGGTCGACGCGGGCGCCCGCCGGGCCCTCGAGCGCGGTGGTGTCTCGCTCCTGCCGGCCGGGGTGGTCGAGGTGCGGGGCGACTTCGACGTCGACGACGCGGTCGAGATCAGCGACCCCGACGGCACCGTGTTCGCCAAGGGACTCGTCCGGGCGCCGAGCGCCACGGCCCGCGCCAGCGCAGGGTGCCGCAGCGGCGACCTGCCCGAGGGCGCGCCGCGCTACCTCGTGCACGCCGACGACCTGGTGCTGCTGCCCTAGTCGCCCCACCGGCGAGGGGCTCCTGGGCTCAGCGGACGGGCGGCTGGGCCATCGGGAGCCCGAGCTGCTCGCGCAGCGCGTCGAGGCGGGCGACGGCCTCGGCGTTCATGGTGGCCTGCTCGACCTCGAGCATGCGGTTCGGCACGCTCTCCTCGTTCAGCTCCGCCATGCCCTTGGCCTTGGCGTAGCGGATCTCGATCTTCTCCCGGACCTCGGCGAAGGTCGGCACGTCCTCGCCGACGGTGGCGGTGAGCTGCGCCATCGACCGGTTGACCTGCTCCTGCATCTTGGCCTGGTCGAGCTGGCTCATGAGCTTCTGGCGCTCCTGCACCATCTGCTGGAGCTGGGTGGCGTTCTGGGCCACCGCGGCCTTGGCCTGCTCGGCCGCCTGGGCCGACTGGAGCACGAGGGCCTTGGTGTCCTCGACCTCCTGCTCGACGGCGACGAGGCGGTTGGCGAAGGCCTCGGCGGTGGCCGTGTACTCGACCGAGCGGGCGGCGTCCCCGGCCCGGGCGGCCTGGTCGGCCATGATCAGCGCCTGGCGGGCGTTGGCGGTGAGGCGCTCGTACTCCTCCATCGACCGGTTCAGCCGCAGCTCGGCCTGGCGCTGGTTGGCGATGACCGCCGCGGCCTGGTCCTTGAGCCGTCGGTGCTGGTCGTGGGCCTCGGCCATCGCCTGCTCGAGCTGCACCCGGGGGTCGGCCCGGTCGTCGAGGGTGGTGTTGGCCTTCGCGCCCAGGTACTTCCACCAGCGCTTCGCTGCGTTCGCCATGGCGAAAAGGGTACCGGCGTCGCCCTCGCCACGGTCGTCGCCCCGCCTCGGCAGGCCGTGGGCGCAGCCGTCAGGTGGCGGTGCCGATCTCCTCGCCGACGCTGGCCGCGACCGGCGTCGGGGCCCCGCCGCGCCCGCGCAGCTGGCCGAGCAGCTCGAGGTCGTCGGAGCCGAGCAGCCACAGGACGGTGACGTAGACCCCGCCGCCGGCGAGACCGGCCACCACGACCTGCAGGAACGTGTGCCACAGCGCACCCGAGCCGATGACCTGCGCGATCCCCCAGGTCATCGGGGCCATGAAGGCCGCGGCCACCAGGTAGCGGCCGATCGCCCGGCCCACGTTCGCCCCCATGCCACCGGCCTGACGGGCGAGGCGGCCCATCGCCATCACGGCCCCGAAGGCGTAGGCGATCACGAAGCCGAGCAGCGCCCCTTGGAACCCCATCACCGCGGCGAGGGCCAGCGACAGGACGATCTGCACGGCGTTCTGCCAGAGGCTGATGATGAACGGGGTGCGGGTGTCGCGGCGGGCGTAGAAGCCCCGCATCATGAACAGGAAGGTGACGAAGAACGGTAGGGCCAGCGCCAGCCAGGTGAGCATCGACGAGGTGATGGCGATCGACTCGGGGCCGAACGCCGAGGTGATTACCGTGCCGAGCAGCTGGCTGAGGAACAGCCGGATGGCGGGGGAGGCCAGGCAGACGTAGGCGACGGTGACCGGGATGATCACGACCATCGCCAGCCGGTAGCCCTGGCCGAGGCGCGAGCGGTAGCCCTTGCGGTCGCCGCGGCTGGCCAGCGACGACAGCTCGGGCATGAAGGCCGTCATCACCGCCACGGCCACCAGCCCGTAGGGCAGCTGGAAGAACTGCCAGGCGTACTCGAAGCCCGAGGCCCGGCCTTCGCCGGTGCCGTTGACCAGGGCCTTCATGAGCCACAGCGACACCTGGTTGGCCACGACGTAGCCGACCATCCAGCCCGAGAGCTTCACGACCGAGCGGACGGCCTCGTTGTGGCGGTCGAAGTTGGGGCGGATGCGGATGTGGGCGGCCTTCATCGCCGGCAGCAGCACCACCACGAGGGCGACGATGCCGGCGGTGGTGCCCAGCCCGAGGAGGAAGAGCGCCGTCTTGTCGTTCAGGACGGCGTTGATCGGATCGGGGCCCTTCAGCACGCCGCTGCCGACCATCTGCTGGAACAGGAGGAGCATGCAGATGACGACGACGTTGTTGAGCACCGGGGCGAACGCGGGGGCGGCGAAGCGGCGCTTGGCGTTCAGCAGCGCGGTGAAGAGCGTGTCGAGCCCGTACAGCAGCACCTGGGGCATGAACATGATCAGCAGCGGCACGGCGATCTTGATCTGCTGGTCGGCGGCCGCCTGGTCGCTCTTGAAGATCGTGTAGGCCCGGATGATGAGCGGGCTGAGGATCACACCCAGCGCGGTGACGCCGACCAGGGCGGTGATCACCCAGGTGGCGATGGCGTCGATCGAGCGCTGGTCGTCGGCCTCCATGCGCTCGACGATCACCGGGATCAAGGTGGCGGCCAGGACGCCGCCGAGCATCAGGTCGTAGATGACGTTCGGCGTCGAGTTGGCCAGGTTGTAGCCGTCGGCCAGCGCCGAGGTGCCGATCACGGCGGCCAGCACGGCCGTGCGCACCAGGCCGGTGACGCGGCTGAGGCCCACACCCACCGAGACGACCGCGCTGGATCGCAACAGGCCCCCGGGCCCTGGGCGTCGAGCGGCCATCGCCCCAAGGTAGCCGCACCCCACGACGGGCCCGGGAAGCCCCGGCGGTAGCCTCGGGGCCGTGAGCACGGACGTCCCTACCGCAGATCCCACGCCGATCGCCGAGCTCGGGCGCCGGGCCAAGGCGGCCTCCCGGGTGCTGGCCACCACCTCCACCGAGGCCAAGGACGACGCCCTGCGCGGCGCCGCCGACCTGCTGGTGGCGCGCTCGGCCGAGCTGCTCGAGGCCAACGCCGCCGACGTTGCCCGGGCCGAGGCCGACGGCGTGTCGCCGACGGTCATCGACCGCCTGCGGCTCACCGACGCACGGGTCGAGGCCATGGCCGGGGGCCTGCGCCAGGTGGCCGGCCTGCCCGACCCCG
>CAMFLJ010000306.1 GCA_945957335.1 uncultured Actinomycetes bacterium
CCGTGGCCGGGCTCGCCGGGCTGGTGCCCGAGGGCGCCCGGCTCGCCAACCCGTTCGAGCTCACCTGGGAGGCCGGGCCCGACGCCTACCGCGCCGCGGTCGGCGCCGCCCTCGCCGACGACGCCTTCGACTCGGTGGTCGTGCTCTACGCCGCGCCGGTGCAGCCCCGCCCCGGCGAGGTGGCCGCCGCCGTGGCCGAGGCCGTCGAGGGCGCCACCAAGCCGGTGATCGCCACGTTCCTCGGCTCCGACCCGGGTGACGAGGTGGCCGGGGTGCGCACGGTGCCGCTCTTCCGGTTCCCGTCCGAGGGCGCCCGCACGCTCGGGCGCCTGGCGGCGTACGGCGAGTGGCTGTCGCGCCCCGCCGGGGCGCTGCCCACCGCCGACGACCTCGGCATCGACGTCGAGGCGGTGCAGGCGCGGGTGGCCGAGATCCTGGCCGCCGACCCCGACGGCCGGGTGCTCGAGCACGCCGAGGCCGCCGACCTGCTCGCCCTCGCCGGGCTGCCCGCCTGCCCCACCCGGGTGGTCGACGGCCCCGACGAGGCCGTGGCCGCGGCCGACGAGATCGGCTACCCGGTGGTGCTCAAGGCCAGTGGCGTGGGCCGCTACCACCGGGGTGAGGTCGGCGGCGTGGCCCTCGACCTCCACGACGCCGACGCGCTGCGTGCCGCCTTCGGCCGCATGGTCACCGTGCTGCGCTCGGCCATGGACCCGGCCATCGTGCAGAAGGCCGCCCCGGCCGGTGCCGACGTGCTCGTGGCCGGCCACCAGCACCCTGCGTTCGGCGGTGTGGTGACCGTCGGCCTCGGCGGCGCCGCGGCCGCGGCCAACTCCGACCTGCCCGTCCGCGTGCTGCCGCTCTCCGACACCGATGCCGCCGAGCTGCTCGCCGCCTCCCAGGTGGGCGGCCTGCTGGCGGGCGAGTCCAGCGACGACGGCACCCCAGCGGCGGTGGCCGCCACCGAGGCGCTCATCGCCCTGCTCGTGCGCTTCGCCGCCCTGCTCGAGCAGGTGCCCGAGCTGGCCGGCGTGGTGGCCAACCCGGTCATCACCGGCCCGGCCGGCGCCTCGATCACCGACGCCTGGGTGCGGGTGGCGCCCTACCGCTCGCCGGCCGCACCGCAGGTGCGCCACCTCGACCCCGCCGCCGGGCTGCCCATCGGCCTCTGAGCCCCGCCGTGCCCGACAGCCTCCCCGTCCCCCCGTCGTTCGCCATCGCCGACCTCTACGAGGCGGTCTGCGACGCCATGCCCGCGGCCGAGGCGCTCGTCACCGGCTCCGGCGGCGAGATCGTGAGCCGTCTCACCTTCGCCGAGCTCGACGAGCGGGCCAACCGGGCGGCCGGTGCGCTGGCCGCCCTCGGGGTGGGGGCGGGCGACCGGGTCGGCCTCCACCTGCGCAACCACGCCGACCACGTCGAGGCCATGCTCGGGGTGTTCAAGCTGCGGGCCGTGCCGGTGAACGTGAACTTCCGCTACACGGCCGAGGAGCTGGCCTATCTGCTCGACGACTCGGGCATGGTCGCCCTGTTCACCGAGCCCGACCTGGCCCCGGTGGCCCGTGCGGCCGCGGCGCTGGCCTCCGGGCCCGGCCCCTCGATCGTCGAGCGGGGGCCCGAGCTCGAGGCGCTGCTCGCCGCGGCCTCCGGCGAGCGGGTGGCGGCCGGCGAGCGCACGGGCGACGACCTCTACCTGCTCTACACGGGCGGCACCACGGGCCGGCCCAAGGGGGTGATGTGGCGCCAGCACGACATCTACATGGCCGGCTTCGGCGGGCGCGGCACCCCGAGCCGGGGCATCCCCTCCGCGGTCGAGCCCGTCGACGTGGTGCGCCGGGCGGTGGCCGGGGCGCCCGTGCTGCGCCGCATGCCGCTGTGCCCGCTCATGCACGGCGCCGCGGCGTGGATCGCCTGGCAGTCGCTGCTGGCCGGGGGAGCGGTGGTCCTCGACACCGACCTGCACCTCGACGCCGCGGCCGCCCTGCGCCTGGCCGGCTCGGCCGAGGTCGACCTGATCATGGTGGTCGGCGACGCCGTGGCCCGACCGTTGGCCGACGCCCTGGCCTCGGCGCGCGCTGCCGACCCGGCCGCGTTGCCGCTGCCCACCCTGCAGCTGGTGGCCTCGGGCGGCGCGGTGCTGTCGCCCGCGGTGAAGGCCGAGCTGCGGGCCCTGCTGCCGGGGGCGACGGTGCTCGACAGCTTCGGCTCGTCGGAGACGGGTGGGCAGGGCCGGCTCGCCCCCGCCGGCGACGGTGGCGCGCCCACGCTGGTCGGCGACGACGACTCGACCGTCCTCGACGCCTCGTTCCGGGAGGTGCCCGCCGACGGCACCACCATCGGGAAGCTCTCCCGCCGCGGCCACGTGCCCCTCGGCTATTGGGGCGACGCCGAGAAGACGGCGGCCACGTTCCCTGTTGTCGACGGCGTGCGGTGGGCGGTGTCGGGCGACGACGCCGTGCGGCAGGCCGACGGCTCGATCCGGGTGCTGGGCCGGGGCTCGGCCAGCATCAACACCGGGGGAGAGAAGGTCTTCCCCGAGGAGGTCGAGGGCGTGCTGAAGGCCCACCCGGCCGTGTTCGACGCCCTCGTGGTGGGCGTGCCCGACGACCGCTTCGGCCAACGGGTGGCCGCGGCCGTGGCGGTGCGCCCCGGCGCGGCGGTGCCGACGGGTGGTGAGCTGGCCGCCCACGTGCGCGATCACCTGGCGGGGTACAAGGTGCCGAGGACCTGGGCGTTCGGCGACCACGTCGCCCGCTCGGCCTCCGGCAAGCCCGACTACGCCTGGGCCCGGTCGGCGGTGCTGGCCGCCGAGGCGCCGACCGTGGCGGCGACCGAGATCGATCCGGCTGACAGGGCCGACGACGAGACGAGGAGCTGACGATGCGAGCTGTGGTGCTGGAGTCCTACGGCGACACCGACGTGCTGGGCGTGGTCGAGGTGGCCGACCCGGTGCCGGGCCCCGAGGAGGTGCTCGTCGACGTCGTGGCCACCGCCCTCAACCGGGCCGACCTGCTGCAGCGCCGCGGCCTCTACCCGAGCCCGCCGCTCGCCGGCTTCGTGCCGCCCGCGCCCGAGATCCCCGGCATGGAGCTCTCGGGGCGGGTGGCCGCGGTGGGCGACCGGGTGTCGTCGTGGTCGGTGGGTGACGAGGTGATGGCCATCGTCAACGGCGGCGGCTACGCCGAGCGCTGCGTCGTGCACGAGCGCCAGCTCATGCGGGTGCCGACCGGTGTCGACGTGGCCGACGCCGCGGCCATCCCCGAGGTCTGGATCACGGCGTGGGACGCGCTCGTCCGCCAGGGCGGGCTCACGTCGGGCCGGGTCGCGCTCGTGCACGCTGGCGGTTCGGGGGTGGGCACCGCGGCCATCCAGATCTGCCGGGGGATGGGTGCCCGGGTGGTGGTGACGGCGTCGGCGGGCAAGGTCGAGGCGTGCCGGTCGCTCGGCGCCGACCTGGTGGTCGACTACGGCACCGAGGACTTCGTCGACGCCTGTGCCGCCTTCACCGGCGGTGCCGGGGTCGACGTGGTGCTCGACGTGATCGGCGGCGACTACGTCGACCGCAACGTGCGCGCCGTGCGGGTCGGTGGCGTCATCGTGCTGGTGGGCGTGATGGGCGGCGGCCGCACCGAGGTCAACGTCGGTGCCCTGCTGCCCAAGCGGGCCACCATCGTCGGCACCGTGCTGCGGGCCCGGCCGCTGGAGGAGAAGATCGCCGTCTCCCGCCAGTTCGCGGCCGAGGTGCTGCCCCTGTTCGACGCCGGCCTGGCACGGCCGGTCATCGACTCGCGCTACGGGCTCGACGAGATGGCCGCCGCCCACGACCGCATGGAGTCCAACGCCAACGTCGGCAAGATCGTGATCGACGTCCAGCCCTGATCCGGTCGGGCCGAGGGCCAGGGTCCGGGGTGGTCGAGGCCGGGCTCAGGCCTCTTCCTGCTGCTCGTCGCCCGTGTCGAAGAAGGCGTCGAGGTACTCGTCGGGCTCGAGGTCGCTCCGGCGGGTGAGCGAGAACACCTCGGCCCCGTCACCGGGCTCGTCGAACAGCTCGAAGCCCTGGGCCAGGCCGAGGTACGTGCCGTCGTTGTCGGCCGCGTAGTCGATCGCCTCGGCCTCGGCGCGGGCCAGCGCCTCGTCGGCATCGGGCGCCTTCCAGAGCGTCACCCGCTCCTCGTACGCGCCCTCGGCGAGTTGGATGATGCACCGCACGCCGAACCATTCCATGGGGGCATGCTCCCACGTCGTCGGTCAGACGCCCTCGACCACGATGAACGAGCCGACGGCGGCGCCCTCCCGGGCGTCCCGGGCCTCGCGGTAGGCGGGCGAGTCGTACCAGGCC
>CAMFLJ010000307.1 GCA_945957335.1 uncultured Actinomycetes bacterium
TCTCGGCCCTGCTCGGCGCGCTGATCTGGTTCGGCATGGGTGTGATGCGGCGCCACAACCGCCGCAAGGAGCGCCGCGCCAAGCGCTGATCAGGCGCCCTGGAACCGCCATCCCGACGGGCACGGCTGCGCCGGGTCGAGCGCGGCCGACGGGAACCACTCGGTCCACCCGCCCCCGAGCGAGCGGAAGCACACGTCCGGCTCGGACGGCGACGATCCACCATAGGTGACCCCCACCGCGCCGGTGACCCAGTCGGACTTCGCCCGACGGTCGGTGGAGCCGAGCTCGCCCATGACGCAGACGTGTGACCACGACCCCACGCCGGCGAGGGGCCCGAGATCGGCGCTGTCGGGAGAGACGCACCCGCCCTTGGCCACGGTGTCGATCAGGTGCTGCCCGGCGGCCTCCGCGGCGTTCGGATCGGCCGCCACCGCGGCCCGCACGGCCGAGTCGTCGGGCGCCTTCGCCGCCGGCGGGCTGTCGGCCCGCACGCGCCAACCGACCACGGCCCCCACCACCAGGAGCCCGACCACCACCGCCATCGCTCGCCGCACCCCGACGACGGTAGCGGGGGGAGGTCAGTCGGGAGTGTCGGCCTCCCGGGGTAGGAAGCCCCGGACGGCCACCGTCGTGACGCTCGTGAGGAGCAGCACGACGGCGACGATCCCGAACACCACCGCCGCGGGCTGGGCGTCGGACAGCGCGCGGCTGCACTCGGCGGTCGGGACGGAGACGTCGTCGATCCCTCTGCCGAAGAGGGCAGACCCGCAGCTCGTGCCGTCGGGGGCGGTCACGCCGGAGACCGAGAAGTGCCACGCCAGCGGCACGACGACTGCGGTGAGGGCCAACATCGCCCAGCCCCACCACGGGAACGGCTCGAAGCGCCGGATGCGCTGCCCGTCGGCGACGTCGGCTCGAGATGTCCCACGTCGAGGGCGCACGGTCGCGGTCCCGATCGCCGGCGGGGCCGGCAAGGACGTGACCGGTGGCGGCGGGGCCGCACCATCGCGGCGAGACCCGCGACGGCGTCGGCTCGGTCCACCCAGGCGGGGGTTCCGCTCCCCCTCATCGCCGTCTCCCACCGCGCCGACCGTAGCGGTGGGTGCTCTAGCCTCGCTCTCGCCATGCGCCTCGTGATCGCCCGCTGCTCCGTCGACTACGACGGCCGCCTCTCGGCCCACCTCCCGATGGCCACCCGGCTCATCATGGTGAAGGCCGACGGCTGCGTCGCCATCCACGCCGACGGCGGCGCCTACAAGCCGCTCAACTGGATGAACGCGCCGAACCGGCTCTCCGAGGAGGAGGGTCGCTGGGTCGTCACCAACCCGAAGGGCGAGACCCTCACGATCACCCTCGAAGAGGTGCTCAGCGACTCGGCCCACGAGCTCGGCGTCGACCCGGGCCTCCAGAAGGACGGCGTCGAGGCGCACCTCCAGGAGCTGCTGGCCGCCGATCCCACCTCCATCGCCGACGGGCTGAAGCTGGTGCGGCGCGAGTGGCCCACCGACATCGGCCCCGTCGACCTGCTGTGCCGCGACGCCGATGGCGCGGCCGTGGCGATCGAGGTGAAGCGTCGTGGTGAGATCGACGGCGTCGAGCAGCTCGTGCGCTACCTCGAGCGCATGGAGCTCGACCCCAACCTCCGGCCCGTGCGCGGCATCTTCGTGGCCCAGGTGATCAAGCCGCAGGCCAAGGTGCTGGCCGAGGCCCGCGGCATCGCCTGCGTCGAGGTCGACTACGACGAGCTGCGCGGCATCGAGTCCGACATCCTCAAGCTCTTCTGATCCGCGGAAGCACCCCGGGAGAAGGGCACGCCGGACGATCGGCGCGATCCGGTCGATCGTCCGACGTCCCCCACCTGGTGAGCCCGCACCGCCATGCAGCCCACGAAGTGGTCAGACGACTACTCTTCGTGACGGCTACTCTTCGTGGCGCGGCGGCCGGTGACAAGCGAGGTGCTCGGTGGCGGAGCAACGGCAGGTCTTCGTGGTGGAGGGTCCGATCCTGCGGATCTTCGAAGGCGACCACCACACCGGCATCTGGCAGGTCGAGCCCCGGCGAACGGTCCTCGCCGTGTGCGGCGAGCACGACCTGGCGGTGGCCGAGTGCGAGCTCGCCAGGGCGGCGTTCGCCGCGGAGGCAGCGCCGGCGATGGGTGGCGACGGCGGCACCGCTTTCGGCACCTACGTGTGGGGTGTCTCGACGAACGGCCGTGACCTCGCGCCGGTCTCGGACCTCGACGAGATCGCCGCTCTGTCCTTCGACGTGGTCGCCGATTCCTGGTCGGCCAGCACCGACGGATCCGCGTCGGGCTGGGCGATCGGGTTCGATCACCACCTCGTCCACGGCGCCGCCACCCTGACGTCCCCGGTGCCGTGGCGCTCGTTCGACGAGGCACTCCGGGCGTGGCGGGTCGGCCCGTTCTCGACGACCCACTACGCGCCAGCGTCGTTGCCGAGGAGCGCGGGTGTCGTCAGCGCCGTCCCCGGATGGGCCCGAGGGTCGCGGGGACGGCGACGCATCCTCGAGCTGCGGCTCGAGCCAGGTGCCCAGGACCCGGTGCGACCACCGGCGTGGCCGGTCGGCGGGTGGCAGTGGCCGACCGCGATGCAGGTGGACCCGCAGGCGACGGACGAGTCCGCATCGGGGGACTCGATGGCGATGGCGTGGGCGATCCGAGCTGCCGCGAACCACAGGGTCGACGAGGCCGTCTACGCGCTCGAAGGTCTGGCCGCCGAGGGGTCGACCCCGCTGGCGGCGCTGGCCGCCGCCGCGGCCGACCAGCTGCGCGACGGTGTGGCGCCGATGGTCGTGGCCTCGCGGCTCGACTCATGGGGGTCCTGGCCGGCGATGTGGACGGTCGACGACGTGGTCGCCGTCGGCCTCGGTCAGCCCGACACCTGGGGGATGGTGGTCGCCGCACTCCGACGGCTCGGCGTCTCCTGGCAGGAGGTCGTCGCTCGCGACCCCGCCGCGTTCGTGCCGCTCCGCGGCGCCGGCGTGGATGCCAGAGGTGGCCTGGTCCGCGGGTTCGAGATGGTCGAGGCCGGGCTCGTGCCCGATCCGAGCTGGCCCTTCGTCGTCGACGACCGGGCCGCGTGCGGGTGGCTCTTCGACCCTGCCGCCCCGGTGGCGCTCGCCGCCGCCGCCGAGCTCGGGCGCGTGCTGGCCGAGAGAGGCCGGGCCTGAAGCTCTCCTCCCCCGGCGCTGCAACACTCGGGTCATGGCCGCCGAACATCCGCCGCTCGTCGTGGCCGACGCCACGGCCTGGTGGAGCTGGCTCGACGAGCACCACCAGCAGTCGCCCGGCGTGTGGCTCGTGCTGGCGAAGAAGGGCACGACCGACCCGACGAGCCTGACCTACGACGAGGCCCTCGAGGCCGCCCTCAGCCACGGCTGGATCGACGGTCAGACCCGCACGATGGACGACACCGTCTACGGCCGACGCTTCACACCTCGCCGTGCGCAGAGCACGTGGTCGAAGCGGAACGTCTCGATCGTCGAACGGCTCACGAGCGAGGGGCAGATGCGACCCGCCGGCCTGGCCGAGGTCGAGCGGGCCAAGGCCGACGGTCGCTGGGAGAAGGCGTACGAGGGCAGCAGGTCGATCGAGGTGCCCGACGACTTCGCCGCCGCACTGGAGGCCGAGCCCGACGCGCGGGCGATGTTCGAGGTGCTCACCCGACAGAATCGCTACGCGGTGCTCTACCGGATCGACGCGGCCAAGCGCGCCGAGACGAGGGCCCGGCGGATCGCCCAGTTCGTCGAGATGCTCGCCCGCGGCGAGACGATCTACCCCCAGAAGCAGACCCGCCCCGAGTGAGCCCCGGGCCGGTGTCCCCTGGCCTGGCTACTCCGAGGGACGCTTCCCGCGTCCTTCGCCCTTGCGGCGCCTGAGGCGCTGGAACCACCCCTCGGTGGCGATGGCCTGAGCAGTCACGTCGGGCGTGGCGCCCTTCGTCGCTCCCCCGGCGGCGATCATCCCCGCGGCGAGGCCGGCTGTCCGGTCCGCGCACGCCGGGCAGACCCGCCGTCCGATCACCGTCGTCCGGGGCGTGCCGCGCTCACGCTTCCCGCACTCCTCACACCTGTAGTCCGCCATCCGCGAACAGTGCCACGACCCCGCGTCGTCCGCTCGCGATGTGTCCGCAGGCGCCGATGGCGACGCGAGGTCGGTCGGCCACAGGCCTATGGTCCCGCCATGGCGGATGGTGCAGTGAGACCTCATCGGGGCCCGGCGATCTTCTGGCTGGCGGCGATCATCGGCGTCGGCCTGCTCGTCGGGGCGGTGTACC
>CAMFLJ010000308.1 GCA_945957335.1 uncultured Actinomycetes bacterium
CGCGGCGCCCGGCCGAGGGGGCCGCGGCGGCGACGGCGGGCGATGCGCCGGCGGCGGGGCTCGGTGTGCGCAGCTCGGCCCACACGGCGCGCACGACCCGGAAGAAGAAGAGGTAGAGCAGCGCGAGCAGGCACAGCTTGAGGACGAACAGCAGCTGGTCGGACACGGGCGCTCAGGACGCCTGGAACGTCAGGCGGATGTTGCCGAAGCCGAGCTCGTCGCCGTCGCGGAGCTCGCGCTCGGTGATGCGCACGCCGTTGACCCGGCTGCCGTTGGTCGAGCCGAGGTCGACGAGGACGAAGCCGTCGCCCCGTGGCTGGATCTCGGCGTGGTTGCGGCTGACGTTGGGGTCGACGAGCGTGAGGTCGCACTCGGGCAGGCGGCCGATGGAGACCACGCTGTCGCGGAGCACGTAGCGCTCGCCGGTGGGCAGCAGGAGCGAGCCGGCGCCACTGCCGCCGGGGCCCTCGCGGAAGCGGGCCTCGATGGCGAAGGTGCCGGTGCGCTGGGCGGGGTCGACGACCAGCTCGGCGTCGACGGGCCCGAGGAAGGCGTAGCCCTCGTCGCGGGCGTGCTCGCGGGCGGCGTCGCACAGCTCGCGGGCGAGGGTGTCGGCGATGTCGACGAAGGCCTCGTGGTCGTCGGGCGAGATCGCGATGGTGAACGAGTTGGGCGCGACGGTGCGGCCGCGCACGTCGACCGTGCGCTGGTCGTCCATCTCGCGGGTGAGGCGGCGCCCGATCTCGATGGGGCGGACACCGCTCTTGAACACACGCGAGAAGACGCCCTCGACGGCGTGCTCCAGACGTCGTTCGAAGCCCTTGAGTCCCACGGCGGCCCACGTTACCCAGCCCGCGACGTGCCTTTACGGCTCCCCCCGGGCCGGTCGGGGCCGCCGTCGTGGCGCCCCCAACCCGATTCGTGGGCCTCTGGGCGACGCTGTACGCTCTACCGGTTCCACTCGCGCGAGTGGCGGAATTGGCAGACGCGCAGGATTCAGGTTCCTGTGCCCGAAAGGGTGTGAGGGTTCAAGTCCCTCCTCGCGCACCACCACTCGGTGGGTCTCCCACCAGGTCCCCGGCCCGCACAGCTCCCGCTGGCGGGCCGTCGCCGTTCCCGGGGGGCGGCCGGCTCAGGCGGCAGCGGTGGCGTGGCCCGGCCGCTGCCGGCGCAGCAGCGTCGAGGTCCGGGCCACGGTGCGGTTCCAGCGGCCACCGTCGACGGCGGCCGTCGGCGGGGTGGCCCGGCTCAGCACCAGCACCGCGGTCGAGAGCGCCACCGCCACGATCGTGCCGAGCGCCCACCCGGCCAGCACGTCGGTGGGCCAGTGGGCCCCGAGCACGAGGCGGCTCAGGCCGATCAGGCCCGACACCGCGACGCCGGCGGCCACGGCGAGCACCCGGGCGATCGGCCGGCGGAAGACCACGGCCGCCACCACGATGCCCGCGGCCACGAACACCGCCGCGCTGTCGGCCGAGTGGCCCGACGGGAACGAGGGCTCGGTGTCGACCGCGAGGCGCAGGCCCATGGGCGGGCGGGCCCGGCCGACCGCCTGCTTCACCACCATCACCACCCCACCCGTGACGAGCAGGGCCAGCAGCGGCGTGGCGGCGACGACGAGGCGGGCCCGCTTCATCCAGAGCACGACGCCGATCACGACGGCAGCGACCACCAGGAGCCCGATGCTGCCGAACTGGGTCACCTTGTCCGACAGGCTGATGAGGCCGCTGGTGCGGTGGGCGTCGAGCGACTGGAGGTTGGCGGCGTCGTGCAGCTCGAGGCCGTCGCGGGAGATGACGTCCTCGGCCACCTTGGCCAGCACCGTCGACGTCAGCGCGACGACGGCGAGGGCCACCCCCACGAGGGCCATCGCTCGCCCGGTGAGGTGGAAGCGCTCCCGGAAGCGCTCGGCACGGGCGCGGGTGCCGGCGGCGACGCGGGCGGGCCAGGTGGTCATGTCGTCTCCTTCGCTCCGCCGCCCCCGACCCTACGGACGGGGTGGGTGAGCGACGTCGCGGGCTCGGTGGGGCGCAAGCGCCCGGCGGAGTGTGCGCACGCGACGGTGAGAGGAGCACAAGAGCCCGGCCGACCGGACGGTGACGTCGGGCACCGGACGGCACACCTCCCATGCGACCATCGGGGCGATCACGGGCTGGTGCCGCGGCTCCAGTCGTCGGCCGCCACCCGGCCAAGCCAGGCGTTGAAGGCGATGTAGTTCACGGTGTCGTCGATGTTGTGGCCGCCCTCGGGGGGCAGGTCGTACCAGGTGCGGTCGCCACCGGCGGCTCGTGACCAGGCCTGGATCATGGGCACGCCCTGGGTGTCGATGAGGACGAGGGTGTCCTCGCCGCCGTAGGCGAAGTAGGCAGGAGGAAGCGGCCGTCCGTCGGACACGTAGCGGTCGGTCCAGGTGATCGGCGAGTAGTAGGCCACCACCGAGGACTCGCACGTCGGCATCCCGGCGATGGCGGGCACCTCCGCCTGGGTGCACCCGAGCAGCGCCTCGGAGCTCGAGGGGCCGATGCCCCCGGTGTGCCAGAGCGTGAACAGGTCGGTCGGGGCCACCAACCCGACGACGGCGTCGATGCGCGGCTCGACCGTGGCGAGGTCGGCAGGAAGGCTCGGATCGGCGAACAGGCCGAGCGCCGCCCCCTGGGTCTCCATGAGGGAGAGGTGGCCCCCTGCCGAGCCGCCGGCGAGGACGAATCGGTCCATGTTCAGGCCCAGCTCGGCGGCGTGGGCCTGGGTGTAGCGCACGGCCCGGTCGACGTCGTTGAGCAGTTGTGGCGCCCGGATGCCGTCGCCGGGCGCCGGCGTGGCCAGGCGGTAGTCGATGGAGACCACGTCCCAGCCGTTCTGGATCTGGGCGAGGATCAGCCGCTCGCCGACGGTCGCGTCGACCTCGGCGAGGAGAGGTGACGCGGTGTCGCGCAGGTCGGCCTGGGTGGAGAGGACGAGGGTCGACGTGTTCATGTCCTTCGACCCGCCGCTCCAGCCGCCACCGTGCACATACATGATCGTGCCGACCGAGTCACCCGAGGCGGCGTAGACGTCCATGACGTTCATCGGGTCGGGCCCGTAGGCCACCTCGACCGGCTCGGGTGCCAGCTTCGCCGCCTCGGTCGGGCCGATGTCACCGGTGCGGGCCGGCACCGACTCGGGCGGGGTCGTGACGACGGTGGACGACACTCCCCCCTCGGACCCACAGGCCCCGGCGACGAGCGCGAAGGCGGCCGCGACGACCACGGCCGCGACCCCGCCGCGCCGACGGCGCTCCAGGCGGTTCAGGTGCATGCGCTCTCCTCGGTTCGCCACGACCACAGCGTCACTGCCCGCCCGGACCGACGGTAGGTCCCTCCGCTCCCTTCCGGCGGGACCAACGGCGGAGCGGCCGGGCGGCTCAGACGCCGGTGGGCTCTCCGAAGCCGGCCGACCGAGGGCGCACCAGGCCACGGGGGCGCACGAACGGCAGGTCGAGGTGGGTGAGCACGCCGGGCGCGGCGTCACAGACGTCGGGGATGGTGTTCACCGTGTTCATCGCGGTCCACACCCGGCCCCAGTAGCCCTCGTCACCGTCGGGGTGGTGGTGCGCCGACTCGGAGATGTGTATAAGAGACAGGTACTTGATGGCGCCGTAGCCCCAGTCGGGCTCGAGGTCGTCGCCCATCTTCCAGAAGGTGCGGAACACCACGAGCGGCTGCTCGTCGACCCACGCCGTCCAGACGAAGCGCATGCCGCCCACGGTGCCGGCCGGGACGGTGCCCGAGCGCACGTGCAGGTCGGTCGTGGCGGCGGCGACGTCGAAGTCCATGGTGAAGCGGTCGACGGTGCGCCCGAGCCCCTCGGCGACCATCGTCATCGACTGCTCGAAGATCGACTCCATGGTGTGCACCAGCGGGGCCGGGTCATCGACCGCCTCCACCGGGTCGCGCCCGAAGCCGAGCGCGTCCTGCATGGCCTTCGAGGGGTGCAGCGAGAAGTCGGCGGTCTCGCGCACCTGCACCTGGTCGATGCGGGTGAACAGGCGGGAGAACACCAGCGGCAGCAGGTCGCCGGAGAAGCCCGGGTGGATGCCCGTGCCGTGGAAGCTCGACCCACCCTCGGCGCAGGCGGCGTCGAGCCGGTCGAAGTCGGCCGCGGTGCGGGGCGTGCGGTACACGAAGCCGACCGGCGTGACCACGTTGACGCCCGCCGCCAGCAGGCGGCACAGGTCGTCGAGGTCCGCGTGCAGCGGTGCGTACATCACGCAGTCGGGACGCAGGGCGACGATCTCCTCGAGGGTGCC
>CAMFLJ010000309.1 GCA_945957335.1 uncultured Actinomycetes bacterium
GCTCGGTGTCGTGCCTGGCCGCCGGGGCCTGGGGCCTCGCCATGGTCCGCCGCTGCGAGCGGCCCGCGTCGCTCACCCACGTCCAGGCCGACGAGAGCGTCCGCGAGGTGCTCGAGGAGATGGCCGGTTCGGGCGAGGGCGTCGGCGACCTCGCCCCCGGGGCTCAGCCCGCCGGCGGGTAGCCCGAGCCGGCCAGGAGCCGGACGAGGTGGGCGGCGTTGGCCGCCGCGGTCCGGGTCGTGATCCCGGTCTTCTCCGGCGTGTCGGGCAGGTCGCGGTAGTCCGTCGACTGCATGGCCTCGCCGACCCAGTAGGTCATCCCGTTGGCGGGGATGGTGAAGCCGACGTCGTTGAGCCCCTGGAACAGCTCGGCCCCCACGTGGTGGGCGCCGTCCTCGTTGCCGACCACGGCGACCACGGCCACCTTGCCCGAGGCGGGCATGCGGCCCTCGTCGTCGGTCTCGCCCAGGAAGGCGTCGAGGCGCTCGAGCACCATCTGGGCCGGGCTGGCCGGGTGCCCGAGCCAGATGGGCGTGCCGAACACCAGCACGTCGGCGTCGACGATGCGGCGGCGGACCGCCGGCCAGCCGTCGCCGGCGCCCTCGTCGGAGCTGACGCCGTGGGCGATGCGCGCGTCGACCACCCGGACGATGCCGGCCGGTTCGATGTCGTGGTCGGCGAGGGCGGTCAGGACCTGGCGGACGAGCAGTTCGGTGCTGGAGGGGGCGTTGCCCCCCTTGAGGCTGCAGTTGAGCCCGAGCGCGGTGAGAGCCATGACCCGCTCCTACCCACCCGGGCCGCGGCCGGCACCCGGCGGGGGAGCGGGCCTACTCGAACTTGGCGCCCATCTGGCGCAGCAGCGGGATCACGTCCTCGGGCATGCCGGGGGCGACGGGTCCGGGCACGTAGGTGACCGGGCCCTGGCGGCCGCGGTAGGGGAACGACCCGTGGGCCCGGTGCTGCTCCCACCACACCGGCGAGCGGGGGTCGCGGCCGACGGTGATGCCCTCGAAGGGCGCCATGCCGTACATCATCGCCACCTCGGGCCGCTCGTCGGCCGCCTCGCCGTCGACGAGCAGCGAGAGCCGCCACCGGTTGGCCTCGTAGGCGTCGAAGTCGGCCCCGAGGACGTGGTCGCCCGGCTCGAGCGGGGCGCCGCGCACGACGGTCATGTGGCCGCGGCCGTCGTTCATCGCCAGCACCGGCACGCCGCCCTCGAGCACGTAGAGGCCGTAGCCGCCGCTCTGGTCGCCGTGGGCCACCAGGGTGCCGGTGTCGCCAGGGGCGAGGGTGAACGGCGCCTCGAACGAGAAGGACCGGAGCCAGATGAGCTGCACCGAGCGCCAGCGCTCGAGCGACGGCGTGCCGGGCCAGATCGTGAGGGGCTCGCGGAGGCGCTCGGTGCGCGGCGGGCGGAGCAGGTACTTGAGGCCGGTGCCCTCGTCGAGCGGGTAGATCTGCCCGGCCCAGGCGGCCTCCTCCCACGCCGCGGTGAGCTCGGCGAGCTTCTCGGGGTGGGTCTCGGCCAGGTTGCGCAGCTCGGTGCGGTCGGTGGTGAGGTCGTAGAGCTCCCACTCGCCGTCGTCGAAGGCGGTCCAGGGGCGGTGGAGGGTGACGACCTCCCAGCCGTCGCGGTAGTAGCCGCGGTGG
The DNA here is from genome assembly GCA_945957335.1 of uncultured Actinomycetes bacterium. Classification (GTDB taxonomy): domain Bacteria; phylum Actinomycetota; class Acidimicrobiia; order Acidimicrobiales; family Acidimicrobilacustridaceae; genus CAMFLJ01. The sequence continues at coordinate 1,651 of CAMFLJ010000309.1, forward strand.
CCGATCATCTCGTAGACCGCCTCGGTGCGCTGCGGGGGAGCCGCCGGGTCGCGCAGGGTGGGCACCATCGAGTGCCCGGTCATGGGCTTTGTGGCCACGCCGTCGCGCTCGTGGCGCGGGTCGACGCCGCACAGCTCGAGCAGGGTGGGGGCCAGGTCGGAGACGTGGGCGTACTGGCGGCGGCGCTCGCCGCCGGTGATGCCGCCTGCGGGCCACGACATCAGGAACGGCACCGTGTGGCCGCCGGCGTGGGTGTTGATCTTGTAGAGCCGGAACGGCGTGTTGCCGGCCATGGCCCAGCCCCGCGGGTAGTGGGGCGAGGTCTGCGGCCCCCCGATGAGGTCGAGGCGGTCGTGGTCGGCGTCGACGTCGTCGCCCGCGGTGAGGTGGACCATGTAGCCGGTGGTGCCCACGGCCTCGCCCTCGCGGGAGGCGCCGTTGTCGGAGGTGAAGATGACGATGGTGTTGTCGAGCTCACCCATCTCGGCCAGGGTGTCGAGCAGGCGCCCGGTGGCCCGGTCGACGTTGCCGACCATGGCCGCGAACACCTCCATGTAGCGGGCGTAGAGCTCGCGCTCGCGCTCTGGCAGGTCGGCCCACGGCGACACGTCGTTGTCGGGCTCGGCGTTGCGGGGCGCCAGCTCGGTGCCGTCCTCGACCACGCCCATCTCGAGCTGGCGGCGGTAGCGGCGCTCGCGGACCTCGTCCCAACCGTCGTCGTAGCGGCCCCGCTGGGCCTCGATGTCGTCGGCCCGGGCGTGCAGCGGCGCGTGCACCGCGCCGTGGGCGACGTAGAGGAAGAAGGGCTGGTCGGGGGCGTTGGCCTTGCCCGCCTTGACCATCGTGATGGCCCGGTCGACCAGGTCGTCGGTGAGGTAGTAGCCCTCCGGGTAGGTGTCGACCTCGACCGGCGAGTTGTCCTCGACCAGCCGGTGGGGCTGGTGCAGGTTGGTGAAGCCGTCGAGGAACCCGTAGAAGCGGTCGAAGCCGCGCTGGCAGGGCCACGAGTGGCGGGGGCCGGCGTCGCTCTGGTCGGAGTCCTTGGCGAGGTGCCACTTGCCGACCATGTAGGTGGCCCAGCCGTTGGCCCGCAGCGTCTCGGGCAGGGTGACGACGTCCTCGGCCAGCTCCATGGCGTAGCCCGGGAACCCGGGGTCGGCGTGGGCGACGGTGCCGACGCCGGCGAGGTGGGGGTCCATGCCGGTGAGCAGCGCGGCCCGGGTGGGCGAGCACATCGGGGTGGAGTGGAAGTCGGTGTACTGCAGGCCGCGGGCGGCCAGGGCGTCGACGTTGGGCGTGGCGATCTCGCTGCCGTAGCAGCCGAGGTCGGCGTAGCCGAGGTCGTCGACGAGCACGACCACCACGTTCGGGGCGCCCTCGGGGGCCTGGGGCCGGTCGGGCCACCACGGCTCGGAGCCGGCGAAGGTGCGGCTCACCTTGCCCCCGAAGCCGGGGTAGGTGCGGCCCGCGGGCGGGTTGGTGCTGTCTGCCATCGTGTCCCCCTGTCGGCGCGCCGGGGCGCCGGCGGCGAGCGTACCGGCCGACGTCGGTCGCCCTCTACGCTGCCCGTCCGTGGGCGGAGAGCGTGCGTGGGTCGAGGTGCCACGGGGCTGGGTGCGAGAGGCGCGGCGCGGGCCGTGGCCCTTCGTCACCCGTGAGCGCCTGGTCGGGCCCGACGGCACCTCGGTGCTGTGGAGCTCCCGGGCGCACCGCAAGCGGGGCGCGGGACCGGTGGCCGGCTCCACGTGGTGGGCACCGGCGGCCCGGGGCTGGTGGATCGGTGTGCTGTTCGCCATCGGCTCGACCTGCTTCGCCCTCGGCGCGCTGCCGTCCTACGCGGTGGCGGTGGGCTCGACGGTCGACGACTGGACCTACTTCGTCGGCTCGATCTTCTTCACCTCGGCCGGCTTCCTGCAGTGGCGCGAGGCCGTGGGTGCGGCGTCGGCTCCCATCGCCGGCGGGGAGGACCCGAAGCGCCCGACCTCGTGGCGGATCCTCGGGTGGGACCCCTGGCGGATCGACTGGTGGGCCACCGGCGTGCAGTTCGTCGGCACCCTCTTCTTCAACGTGTCGACCTTCGCCGCCACCCGGGCGCTCGACCTCACCCAGGCCGAGCGCCGGATCTGGGCGCCTGACGTACTCGGCTCGATCGCCTTCCTCGTGGCCAGCGCGCTGGCGTGGGCCGAGGCCGGCCACGGCTGGTGGAGCTGGCGGCCCCGCTCGATCGGCTGGAAGATCGCCGCGCTCAACATGGCGGGCTCGATCGCCTTCGGCGTGTCGGCCGTGGCCGCCTACATCGTCCCGGAGTCGGGCGACCTCTGGAACGAGGCGCTGGCCAACCTGGGCACGTTCGTGGGCGCGCTGTGCTTCCTCGTGGGCGGCCTGCTGCTGTTGCCGGAGCGGACGATGGGCCCGGCCACCGACGACGACTGACGCGCCGCCGGCGGGGTGATCAGGCCCCGAGCAGCAGGGCGATGCCGGCGCCGGAGACGAGGGCGCCGGCGGCGATGCGCACGGCGGGGGCCCGGCGCAGCATCCAGCCGGCGGCGGCGCCACCGGTGTGGAGCACGACGGTGGCGGCGACGAAGCCGGCCACGTAGGCCACTGGAGAGGTC
>CAMFLJ010000310.1 GCA_945957335.1 uncultured Actinomycetes bacterium
GTGCGCGCCGGCATCGAGCGCGTGCTCGAGGCGGGGGCCACGCAGTTCGTGGCCGTGCCGTTCAGGAACCGGGCCGAGACCCTCGACGCGCTCGCCGGCCTGCTCTGAGCTCAGCCCTCGACAGCGTCCGTGCTGCCGGTCGGTTCCCGGCCGGCGAGCGAAAGGGCCTGTCCCACGGCCTCGAGCATCGAGGGGGTGACGGTCACGTCCGACGTGGGCACGGCGACACCGAGGAGGCAGACGGTGTTCCCGTCGTCGTCGACCAGCGGCCAGCCCATGGTCAGCGCGGGGACGCGGGTGCCGTCGGGGCGGACGTAGGACTTGAGCAGGAACTGCCCACGCCCGCGGCTGGCCAGGGCCCGCTCGGTCCTGGCCTTGTCCTCGGGGGCCGTCATGTCGGCCGTGCGCCGCCCGCAGATCTCCGAGATCGGGAGCCCCCACAGGTCTGCCGCAGCCCGGTTGGCCCGCAGGATGACGCCGTCCTCCTTGAGCAGCACCATCGACACCTCGGCGGTGTGGAACAACACGTCGAGGGCCGGGCCGATGTTACCGAGGCGCTCGGCCACGGCGCGGCCTTCCGCGTCGGCGGGCGACCAGCCCGGAGCAGGGGCCACCGCCGACAGCACGAGCTGGGCCTCGGCGAGCGCGAGCTTGCGCTCGGCCACCCGGAGGCGGTCACGCAGGGTCTCGACGTCGAGTGCGTCGGGGGGGATCGGCTCGCTGCTCACTCGGCCTCCCGGTCCGTGTGCCACGCAGCCCACTCCCGGGGACTGCACCACGGGGGACGCTAACGACCGCACCCGGTCCGGGAACCGCACACATTGGGTGTTCGCGGCACGGCCGTCCGTACCAAGAGCCACCTCGGACCGTGGTGAGCGCTCGTCCGGACGCGCTCCGTGGCGGTCGCGGCATGGCCGCGGCATGGTCGCGGCATGTTCACGGCACCGTCGGGGCCGTGAGGCACGGGAACGGGACGCGGCCTGTCCCGCCGCGGCCTCAGACGGGGGCTTCGGCCCGGCGCTCGGTGGGCAGCTCGACGAGGTGGTCGGCCAGGTCCGCCAGCAGGTCGTCGCGCAGGGCCCGCCGGGCGGGGTCGTCCCAGAGGTTGATCCGCTGCAGCGGGTCGAGGGCGAGGTCGTAGAGCTCGCCCTCGGTGCCGTCGTGCACCGTTCCCGGGCGGTACGCGGTGCACACCATGCCGTCGCGGGTGATCGACCGCAGGTGCATCTCGGTGCCGTCGGGCTGGCGGCTGCTCCACTCGGTGGTGGTGCGCTCGAAGCCGCGGGCGTCGGCATCGGCATCGTCGACCGGCAGCGGCGAGCCGTCCATCCACTGCGGCACGTCGACCCCGGCGATGCGGCAGAACGTGGGGGCCAGGTCGACCAGCCCGACGGGTCGGGAGACGCGGGCGGCATCGCCCCCGGCCGAGGGCGCCGGGCGCCAGATCAGGGGCAGCCGCATCAGCGAGTCGACGTGGTAGGGGCCCTTGAACAGCAGGCCGAAGTCGCCCTGGAACTCGCCATGGTCGGTGGTGAACACCACGTCGAGGTCGTCGGCCCAGCCCTTGGCGGCGATGGCGGCCAGCACCCGGCCGATGGCCTCGTCGATGAGCTCGTTCTCGATGTGGGCGAGGGCGTTGACCTCGCGCACCTGGTCGGCGGTGAGGGTCGCGGGCACCCACTTGGCCGGGGCCTCGTAGTTGCCGACCAGCTCGCCGTCGTACCAGAGGCGCCAGTGGCGGGGCTTGGCGTCGAGCACGGCCTCGCGCTCGGCGGGGTCCTCGATGTAGCCGGCCGGCAGGTCGAGCTCGCGCCAGTCGACGCGGGAGCGCTCGGACTCGGGCGGGTCCCACGGGTGGTGGGGGTCGGGGAAGCTCATCCAGCAGAACCAGTCGTCGTCGCCGGCGAGGCCGTCGAGCCAGGCGATCGTGCGGTCGGCGACCCAGTCGGTGTGGTACCAGTCGCGCTCGATGGGGTTGGCCTTCACCTGCGGCGCGCCGGTGTCGCCACCGCCGACGCCGCTGACCTCGAGGTCGCCGTCGAGGACCTGGAAGAACCCGCCGATGGTCTCGGGGTGGTTCTGGCGGATGTAGTTGGCGTAGTGGTTGAAGCCCACCGCGCCGTGGGTGGCCAGCTCCATGTGGTCGAAGCCGCGGTGCGGGCCGGGCTGGCCGCTGAAGCCGATGCGGTTCTCCTCGAAGCGCAGGAACGGGTCGAGGAGCGGCTCGAAGTGGGCCTTGCCGATCAGGGCGGTGCGGTAGCCGGCGGCGCCGAGGACGGCGGCCACGCTGGGGGCGTCCTCGGGCAGGGGCACGCCGTTCATCCACACGCCGTGGTGGCCGACGTGCTGGCCGGTGACCATGGTGGCCCGCGAGGGCATGCACACCACGTTCTGCGGTGCGGCGCGGTCGTAGCTGACGCCCTCGGCGGCGAGCTGGTCGATCACCGGCGTGCGGGCGACGGTGCCGCCGTTGGCGCCGATGGCGTCGTAGCGCATCTGGTCGGTGGTGATGAAGAGGATCTTGCGGCCCACGGGAGCTCCTGGGGTCAGTCCTGCGCAGCCGGCTCGGCCGGCGCGGCGGGGTGGATCTCGATGGCGTGGTCGTCGAGCAGCCGGGCCAGGTTGGCGACCGCGTCGGCGATGGCCCCGTCGAACACGAACCCCAGGGGGTCGGGCTCGATCTGGGTGGAGTAGACGAGCAGGCAGGCGGGCTCGGCCGGGTCGAGCGTGTCGTCGATGACGTCGGCGGTGCCCAGGTGGTAGCGCATGGGCATCGGGCCGGTGACGCTGTACTGGAACCGGCGCAGGTGGTGGTCGACGTTGACGATCTGCTCGATCAGCGGCATGCCGGTGCGCAGGGTGATGGTGCGCACGTCGCCGTCGACCGCGCTCGACACCATCCCGGGGAACCACTCGCTGATCCGCTCGCCCGCCGAGACGACGGCCCAGACGTCGTCGGCCGACCGCCTGATGCGGGCATGGGTGCGGAAGCTCGCCATGGGTTCCTTTCAGTGGCACTGCAATGTGGGTCCCGAGGGTAGCCCCCCGGCCGGTAGCGTGACGGCCCGTGCCGACCCCCTCCGGGCCCCGCCCGACCGCGCTGCGCCAGCGAGCCCTCGACACCGCCACCACGGTCGTCCAGCGGGTCTGGGGCCTGGCCAAGCGCCACGGCACGGTCACCCCCGGCCACCCGCTCTCACGCCGATTCGGTTCGATGGGCGAGGGCAGCTGGGTGTCGTTCCCGCCGGGTGACTACGTGAACCTCCACGCCGTGCACCTCGGGCGCAACGTGGTGATCGGCGCCGACGTCACCCTCGCCGTGGGCATGCCCACCGAGGAGTACCCGGCCGACTGCGAGCCGGTGATCTCCTTCGGTGACCGCACGACGGTGGGCAAGGGCTGCTGGTTCGTGGCCCGCCAGCAGGTGCTGCTCGAGGAGGACGTCACCCTGGCGCCCAACGTGTACATCACCGACCACAACCACACCTACGCCGACCCGTGGCTGCCGGTGGGCCAGCAGATCCTCCAGTGCGACCCGGTGCGCATCGGGGCGGGCACCTGGATCGGCACCAACGTGGTGGTGCTGCCCGGCGCCGACGTGGGCCGCAACTGCGCCATCGCCGCCGGCACGGTGGTGCGGGGCACGATCCCCGACCACTCGGTCGTGGCCGGTGTGCCCGGCAAGGTCGTGCGGCGCTGGACCGAGGAGGACGGGTGGCAGCCGCCGATGGCCCGTCCGGTCGTCGTCCTGCCCGGCTGGCCCGTGGGCGTCCCCCCGGCCGACCGCACCCCCACGCCCGAGGCCTGACCCTCCACCGCCCGGTGGCTCGATCGCGCACGCTGGAGCGTGCCGAATCGAGCCATGGCCCTCGGTGTCGGGGATCAGGGGGTGTCGTCGTCGAGGGGGTCGATGTCGACCACCTCGCCGTGGGCGCCGTCGGGCAGCACCAGCCCGGCGAGCTCCTCGCACAGGGCGTCGAGGCGGTCGGCCGTGGCCCGGTAGACGTCGAAGCCGAGGCCGACCGGGTCGTCGACCTCGTCCTTGCCGATGCCGGGCGGGCGGTTGGCCGGGCGCAGGGCCGCCACCTCGGCGCACCACTCGCGCAGCGTCTGGTCCGGCCGCCGGGGACCGACCCGCCGGCCCAGGCGGACGATCTCACCCATCACGAACGTGCGGTCGAGGGCGGCCGGGTCGTGGATGAGCACGCCGTTGACGTGGTCGCGGGTCATGCCGAGGAGGAGGTCGGCGTCGTCGACGT
>CAMFLJ010000311.1 GCA_945957335.1 uncultured Actinomycetes bacterium
CTCCTGCACGATCGACTCGTCGTCGAGCTTGTGGCCGTCGATCTCGGCGTAGCAGAGGGTGCTGACGAGGTCGTCCTGCGGCGGCTTCGACCGGCGGTCGGCGATGACGCCCAGCTGGAACTCACGGAACGCCAGGCCGGCCTGGTGGGCGGCGATCTGGGCCTCGGTGACCGGGCCGCCCGGGTCGGGGTAGCCGGTGGTGCCCCGCATCATGTCGTCGGACCACTTCAGGAGGTCGTCGAAGGCCTCCTCCGGGAACCCGAGCATGTCGGCGATGAGCAGCAGCGGCAGGGGAGCGGCGATGTCCCAGACGAAGTCGCACTCGCCGGTCTCGCTGACCTTGTCGATGATCTGGGTGCAGAGCTGGCGGATCCTCGGCGTGTGGTCCTGCACCCGCTTGGGGGTGAAGCCCCGGTAGACGAGCGAGCGGCGCTGCTGGTGCTCGGGGTTGTCCATCGAGATCATCATCGGGAGCGGGTCGCCGTGGGGACGCGGCGCACGCTTCGACGAGAACGTCCTGGCGTCCTTCTCGATCATCATCACGTCGTCGTAGAGCGCGATGCCCCAGACGTCGTTGGCCTCGTCGCGGTAGACGGGCGCGTTGTGCCGCATCCAGGCCCACTCCTCGTAGGGCCGACGGGCGTACCACTCGCCGTCGAGCAGGTCGATGTCGTCACGCGTCATCTGCGCCATGGCAGGCACCCCCCGGTGCGGATCCCCCGGCGGCGCCCGGAACGCGCCGCTCCCGCCCGACGATACCCAGGGGGTCGTGCCCGTGCCGGGCCGCGTACCGTTCGAGTCGTGGGAGCGAGCCCGATGCCCGAGGCCGAGGTGGCCGTCGACGCCGTGCTCGCCGAGGCGTTGGTGGCGGCGCAGCACCCCGACCTGGTGGCGCCGGTGCAGCCGGTGGCCGAGGGATGGGACAACGCGGTGTTCCGGTTGGGCGACGAGCTGGCCGTGCGCCTGCCCCGGCGCCTCCTCGGTGCCCAGCTGGTGGCGGGCGAGGTGGCGTGGCTGCCCCGGCTGGCCCCGCTGGTGCCGGTGGAGATGCCGGAGGTCGTCCGGGTGGGCGAGCCCGACACGGCGCTCGGCTACCCGTTCCCGTGGGCGATCGTGCGGTGGGTGGAGGGCGACAGCGCGCTCGGGCGCGAGGCCGTCCTCGACCAGGCCGCGGCCGTCGACGTGCTCGCCGCGCTCCTGACCGCGCTGGGAGGCTCTGACCCGCCGGGCGACGCGCCCCACAACCCGTGGCGGGGTGTGCCACTCGTCGAGCGGTCGGAGGCGCTCGTCGGCCGTCTCGACCAGCTGCCCGACGTCGACCGCGACGCCGTGCTCGGGGCGTGGGAGCGGGCGGTGGCGGTCGGCCCGGCGCCCGGCCCACCCCGGTGGGTCCACGGCGACCTGCACCCCGGAAACCTGGTGGTGCGGGGCGATCGCCTGGTCGGCGTCATCGACTGGGGCGACCTCAACGCGGGCGACGCGGCCTGCGACCTCGGCGTGGCGTGGATGCTGCTCGACGCCGCCGGGCGCTCGTCCCTGCGCTCCCGGCTCGCCGTCGACGCCTCGACCTGGGAGCGCGCCCGCGGCAATGCCCTGGCCCACGCCGTGGCCGTGCTGGCCCACAGCGCCGACGCGCCGGCGATGGCGGTCATGGCCCGCCGCACGCTCGACGCGGTGCTCGCCGACGGCTGAGCTGCGACCGCCCGGTCAGGCGTCGGCGGTGGAGCTTGGGGCCCGCTCGACCCGGCCGTCGGGGTGGTGGGCGAAGCGGCCCTCGTCGGCCGCGTGCACCGGGCCGTCCTGGGGCCAGGGCCACCCGCCGAAGCCGGTGCGCTGGTAGTCGAGGAACGCCTGGCGCAGGCCGGCCTCGTCGTTCATCACGAACGGGCCCTGCTGCGCCACCGGCTCACCGATGGGGCGGCCCTGCAGCACCATGGCCTCGGCGCCGCGAGGCGAGCGGACCGTGACCGGCACGTCGCTCTGCAGCACCGAGCCGGTGTCGCGCCCCAGCTCGCCGTCGTGCCCGTCGACCTCGACCGCCTCGCCGTCGAAGACGTAGAGCACGCGGATCGTGTCGGGCCCGGCGGCCGGCGGGAGGGTCCACGACGAGCCCGGCTCGAACGCCAGGTGCCACACGCCGAGGTCGGACTCGGGCGACGACGCCCACGAGCTGGGAGGGGGAGCAGGAGGGGTGACGCCCTCGATCGCCCCGGCGATGACGGTGAGCACCATGCGGTGGCCGGCGTCGTCGACGATGTCGACCTTGGGCACGTCGTCGGCCCAGAACATCGTGAAGTAGGGGTCGTCCATCTTGCGGGCGGCCGGCAGGTTCAGCCAGATCTGGAACAGCTCGGCCGGGTTGGGGCCGGTGCGGTCGACGAGCGGGAACATCTCCGAGTGCACGATGCCGCCGCCGGCGGTGAGCCACTGCACGTCGCCCCGGCCGAAGCGGGCCGTCGCGCCGAGCGAGTCGGAGTGGTCGATAAGCCCCTTGCGCACGTAGGTGATGGTCTCGAAGCCGCGGTGCGGGTGCTGCGGGAAGCCGGGCACGACGGCTCCGTGGTACATCCGCCAGCCGTCCTTGCCGGCGAAGTCCATGCCGATCTCGCGGCCCTCGAGCGAGGCCTCGGGCCCGAGCACGGCGTTGCCGGCGGGGTAGGCGTCGTCGTGGTGGGCGCAGAACAGGAAGGGGTCGACCGTGGGCCAGTGGAGGCCGAGGGGGACCGTCTGGAGCACGGGGTCGCTCATGGCCCCAGGCTAGGGCCCACCAGGCCCTTCCCAGGTGGTATCCGATCGGATACCCTGAGCCCATGGAAGCCGCCACGCTGCTGCGCCGGGCCCGCGACCGGGGCCAGCTCACCCTCCGGGAGCTCGCCGGCCGGGCCGGCACCTCCCACGCCACCCTCTCGGCCTACGAGTCGGGCCGCAAGGTGCCCACGGTGGCCACCCTCGACCGCATCCTGCGCGCCGCGGGCGTCGAGGTGCTCGACGAGCTCGCCCCTGCCCCCGGCGGCGCCGACCGCTCGGCCCGCGGCCGCGAGCTGATCGAGGCCCTCGACCTGGCCGCCATGTTCCCCGCCCGCCACGAGCCCGAGCTGGGCTTCCCCCGCTTCGGGGCGGCCTGACGGTGAGCGAGGCGCCGCCGCTGCCGGGGCTGCCCGGCAAGATCGTCGCGGTCCACCGGGCGCTCGACGACGCCGGGCTGGCCCACGCGTTCGGTGGTGCGCTCGCGCTGGCCTGGTGCACCCAGCGGGCCCGGGGCACCATCGACATCGACGTCAACGTGTTCGTGCCCGCCGACCGCGCCGAGGCCGTGGTCGCCGCCCTCCCCGACGGCGTCGAGGCCACCCCGGACCAGCTCGACCGACTCCGCCGCGACGGCCAGGTGCGGCTGTGGTGGGACACCACCCCCGTCGACGTCTTCCTCGACACCACCGAGTTCCACGTGAAGGCGGCCGGCCGTGCCCGCTGGGAGGACTTCGGCGGCCACCTCCTGCCCTTCCTCTCGTGCACCGACCTCGCCGTGTTCAAGGCGTTCTTCGACCGCACCAAGGACTGGGCCGACCTCGAGGAGATGGTCGCCGCCGGTGCGCTCGACCTCGACCGCACCATCGGGGTGCTCGTGCGCTACCTCGGGCCCGACGACCACCGCATCGCCCGCCTCACCGCGCTCGCCGGCCCGACCTGAGCCGGACGGGCCGCCGGCGACCGGCACCGGCACCGGCTCGCTCGAGGTCGGCCCGGGCTTGCCCGAGGCCGACCGGGTCGTGCCGACCGGCCCGGGCGGCGAGGTACCGTCACCGCGGTGGCGGACCACGACCTGCCCTCGGAGGGCACCCCCGGCGACGAGCCGGACGACGCCGACGACCCGTTCGCCGGCCTGACGCTCGACGACGACTTCGTCGCCGGTGCCTCGGTGCGCGAGGAGAGCGCGGACCAGCGCCTGGCCCGGCTGGCCCGCATCGAGGCCGAGCACCGTCGCCTCGCCGACGAGCGCAGGGTGCAGCAGGAGGCCCTCGACCGGTCCTTGCGGCGCCAGGCCCGACGCCGGCGGCGACCGGGGGAGAACCGGCAGCGGTTCCTCGTCATCGGCCTGATGGTCGTGGTGTTCGCCGGCCTCGTGGTCTGGAACGTGCGGAAGGGCAACACCGGCCTCGCCCTCGTCGACGCGTCGGCCGGCTCGGTGACCGCGTCGCCCCGACCGCCGGCCGGGGTCGGTGAGGCCGCCGACCCGCTCGGCACGCCGCCCCCGCTCGCC
>CAMFLJ010000312.1 GCA_945957335.1 uncultured Actinomycetes bacterium
GATCTCGGAGAACACCGCCCGCTGCAGGATGGCGGCGGTGACGATCAGGAGCCCGTAGCGGACGACGGTCCTCGTCACCGGGTCAGGCCCCCGGCTTGGGCGGGGTGTAGATCACGACGTCCGCGTAGGTGAGGTCGGTCGTGCGGGCGAAGAGGGAGATGTCGACCTTGGTCTCCCGGGCGGCGGCGTCGGTCTGGACGGTGGCCACGGTGCCGACGGGAAGGTCGGGCGGGAACGTGCTGTAGAGCGTGCCGCCGGTGAGGATGATGTCGCCGACCTCGACATTCTGGCTGACGTCGAAGTTGAAGCCGCTCAGCACGGTCGGCGAGCCCGTGCCCTGGGCGATGCCCACCGCGCCGGAGCGCAGCGCGGTGACGCCGACCTGGTAGTTGCCGCGGGTGATGAGCTCGATGGTGCAGCGCTCCGGGCTGACCTGCACGACCTTGCCCACCAGGCCCTTGCCGGTGACCACGGCCATGCCTTCGGCGATGTTCGAGCTCGACCCCTTGTCGAGCTCGAGGGTCTGGCCGAGGTTGCCCACCGACCCGGCGACGACCTTGGCGTGGACCCGGGGAAGGTCACCGGTGAAGGTGATGCCCTCGTTCTCGAGCAGCTGCTGGAGCTGCTGCTGGGAGATCTGGCCGGCCAGGACCTGGCCCTGGAGCTGCTCGTTCTCCTGGGTGAGCCGGTCGTTCTCGGCCTGCAGGTCACCCTGGTCGAAGGCGCTGCTCCAGGCGTTGCCGATCGGCCGGAAGATCGCCGCCCCGGCGTCGCCGACGGGCGAGAGCGCCGAGAGCACGGCGCTGCGGGCCGAGCCGATGGGCCCGAACCCGCGACCGTCGAGGGTGAGCAGGGTGATCGCGGTCAGGACGAGCAGCAGGACCGTGAACCGCGTCCGCCCGCGGCGTTGTGTGCTGAGGGCCACGTCCGCCGCAGCCGGATCAGTTGATGGTGGACGAGAACAGCACGCCCTTGAGGGCGTCGAACTCCTCGAGCGACTGGCCGGAGCCGATGGCCACCGCGAACAGCGGGTTCGGGGCGATGACGATGGGCATGCCGGTCTCGTGCTCGAGGCGGGCGTCGAGGCCGTTCAGCAGGGCGCCACCGCCGGCGAGGACGATGCCCTGCTCCATGATGTCGGCGGCCAGCTCCGGCGGGGTCTTGTCGAGGGTGACCTTGACCGCGTCGACGATGGCGGCGACGGGCTCCTCGATGGCCTCGCGGATCTCCTCGGTGGTGGTGACGATCGTCTTCGGCAGGCCGGTGACGAGGTCACGGCCGCGGATCTCGGCGTGCAGCTCGGTCTCGAGCGGCCACGCCGAGCCCAGCGCCATCTTCACCTCTTCGGCGGTGCGCTCCCCCAGGGCGAGGGAGTACTCCTTCTTGATGAAGTTGATGATGGCGTTGTCGAGCTCGTCACCGCCGACCCGGGCCGACTGCGAGGTGACGACGCCGCCCAGCGAGATCACGGCGACCTCGGTGGTGCCACCACCGATGTCGACGATCATGTTGCCCGTGGGCTCCTGCACCGGCAGGCCGGCGCCGATGGCTGCCGCCATGGGCTCTTCGATGATGTAGGCGGGCTTGCGGGCGCCGGCGAACTCGGCGGCCTCCTGCACGGCCCGCTGCTCGACCGGGGTGATGCCCGACGGCACGCAGATCACCATGCGGGGCTTCGACCACTTCGAGGTGTGCACCTTCTGGATGAAGTAGCGCAGCATCTTCTCGCAGATGTCGAAGTCGGCGATGACGCCGTCCTTGAGGGGCCGGATGGCCTGGATGTGGGCCGGCGTGCGACCGATCATCCGCTTGGCCTCGGCGCCGACGGCGACGGGTCGGCCGTCCTTGACGTTGACCGCGACGACGGACGGCTCGTTGAGGACGATGCCCTCGCCGCGCACGTACACGAGCGTGTTGGCCGTGCCGAGGTCGACGGCCATGTCCCGGCCCATGATCGAGCCGAGGGAGGAGAACATTTGTCCGGCCATGCGGCTGACCCTCCCAGTGGAGGTCGAGAGCGGGGGCGACGAGCTCGTGGACAGGGTAGGCGACACCGGCGCCGGTCGCCTCGTCACCATCGACGGGGCCCGGCGCCGCTGGAGGGGCGACCCACTAGAGGCCGGGGAAGAAGATGTCGATCTCGCGGGTGGCCGACTCGAGGCTGTCGGAGCCGTGGATCAGGTTCTCGGTGAACAGGATGCCGAGGTCGCCACGGATCGTGCCGGGGGCGGACTCGCGGGGGTTGGTGGCGCCCATCATGGTGCGGACGACCTTCCAGGTGTCCTCCGGGCCCTCGATCACGGCGATCAGGGACGGGCCGCGGGTGATGAACTCGACGAGGTCGCCGTAGAAGGGCTTGCCGTGGTGCTCCTCGTAGTGGCGCCCGGCGGTGTCGGCGTCGATCGTGCGCAGCTCGGCCGCGACGATGGTGAGGTTGCGGCGCTCGAAGCGGCCGAGGATCTCGCCGACGAGGCCACGCTCGACGGCATCGGGCTTGCAGATGATCAGAGTGCGATCCATAGGGCTGGACACCCTAGGCGCTCCCCCATCCCCGACGACAGCCCGCCCTGTCACACCGCCCGACTGGCTCGGGAGCTCACGGCTCCCGGGAGGCCATGAGCCGGCTCAGATCACTCGGAGGTGAGGTGGGCGACGGCCGTGCGGGCGGCGCCGGCGACGTAGAGGGAGCCGGCCACGAGGATCACGTCCTCCTCGGTCGACACCGCCAGCGCCCGGCCCAGGGCGGCGCCCACGTCGTCGATCTGCTCGGTCATCACGCCCAGCGCCCTCGCCACCGCGGCGACCTCCGCTGCCGGCATCGCCCGAGGGCTGTCGGGCGTGCAGGCGATCAGCAGGTCGGCGCGGCGGGCGTCGAGCGCGTCGAGCATCTCGACCGGGTCGCGACCGGCCAGCATGCCGACGACGAGCACCCGCCGACCGGCGACCTCGAACTCGTCGGCGAGCGTGCGGGCCGCGGCGCGGGCGCCGTCGGGGTTGTGCGCACCGTCGATGATGACGAGCGGGCCGTGGGCCACGACCTCGAAGCGCCCCGGCGTGGACACCCCGGCCAGCGCGGCCTGGGTGAGGTCGTGGTCGAGCGCCCGCCCGAAGAACGCCTCGACGGCGGCCACCGCCAGGGCCGCGTTGTCGGCCTGGTGCCCACCGTGCAGCGGCAGGTAGAGGTCGTCGAGCGTGCCGTTGGGGGTGCGCACGTCGAGCACGTGGCCGCCCACCGCCCAGCGGTCGGTCACCACGTCGAAGTCGGTGGGCCGCACCCACGCCTCGGCCGGCCCCTCGGCCAGGAAGGCCTGCTGGATGCGCGGGTCTCGCTCGCCCAGCACCAGGAACGAGTCGGGCTTCACGATGCCGGCCTTCTCCGAGGCCACGGCCATCTGCCAGTCGCCCTGGCCGTCGGTGTGGTCCTTGCCCACGTTGGTGACCACGGCGACGTCCGCGTCGACGACGTTGGTCGCGTCGTAGCGGCCGAGCAGCCCGACCTCCACCACCGCCACGTCGACCGCGTTCTCGGCGAAGAACAGCAGCGCCCCGGCGGTGAGCAGCTCGAAGTAGGACGGCTCGACGCCCGACAGGGGCACCAGGCGGGCCAGCTCGGTGACGAGGTCGGCGAGCTGGTCGTCGGTGATCGGCTCGCCGTTCCAGCAGATGCGCTCGTTCACCCGCTCGAGGTGCGGGCTCGAGTAGGTGCCCACCGACAGGCCGTGCTCGACGAGCAGCGAGGTGATCATCCGCGCCGTCGAGCCCTTGCCGTTGGTGCCGGTGACGTGGACGACCTTGAAGGCGTCCTGCGGGTCGCCGAGGACGCCGACGACGTTCTGGATGTGCCCCAGCGACAGGCCGTGGATCACCCCGGCGGTGGCCTCGAGGTTGATGTGCCCGGCGAGGTAGCGGAGTGCTTCGGCGTGGTTCACGAAGGTGCGGACGAGCTCGCCGGAGGACCGGCGGCTACGACGCGGCCCGGCGCGGGCGGGTGGTGCGCGGGGTGGCGGTGCGGGGCACGAGGGTGGGGTTGACCTTCTCGAGCACCACGGAGGCGTCGATGACGACCTTCTCGATGTCGTCGCGGCTGGGCAGCTCGTACATCACGCCCAGGAGGACCTCTTCGAGGATGGCGCGCAGCCCTCGGGCCCCGGTGCCGCGCAGGAGCGCGAGGTCGGCGACCGCGGCGAGCGCGTCGTCGGTGAACTCGCTGTCTCTTATACACATCTCCGAGCCCACGAGACTAAGGCGAATCTCG
>CAMFLJ010000313.1 GCA_945957335.1 uncultured Actinomycetes bacterium
GTGCACAGCTACTCGCTGAGCCGCTACTCGGGCGCGGTGGCCGGGCTCGGCGGCATCCGAACGATCTGGTCGGCGGGCACCGTCGACCAGTGGCCCAAGAACCTGGCGTGCGCCCAGGTGTACGGCGGGGCCTGGAGCATCCCCATCCCCGACGTGGCCAACACCGACCTGTTCGTGGTGATGGGCGCCAACCCCCACGCGTCGCAGGGCTCGATCCTGGCCTTCCCCGACCTGCTCGGCGAGATCGACCGCATCCGGGAGCGCGGCGGGCGCACGATCGTCGTCGACCCCCGCCGCACGGGCACGGCCGACCGCGCCGACGAGTGGATGCCGGTGCGGCCCGGCACCGACGCCGCGCTGCTGCTGGCCGTGGTGCAGGTGCTCGACGAGGAGCGCCTGATCCGCCTGGGCCACCTCGAGGGCCGGGTGCGGGGCGTCGACGAGGTGCTCGCCGCCGCGGCCCGCTACACCCCCGAGTCGGTCGCCGAGTGGTGCGGGGTGCCCGCCGAGCGCATCCGCGGCCTCGCGCGTGAGCTCGCGGCCGCCGAGAAGCCGGTCGTCTACGGCCGCATCGGTCTGTGCAACCAGGAGTTCGGCACGCTGGCGAGCTGGCTCGTCGAGGTGGTCAACGTGCTGCTCGGCCGCATCGACACCGAGGGCGGCGGGCTCTTCCCGCGCCCGGCGATCGCGCTCATCTCCTCCACCGCTCGCCGCCGCGGCCCGGTCACCACCGGCCGCTGGCACACCCGGGTGCGGGGCGCGCCCGAGGTGCTGGGCCAGGCGCCGCTGTCGTGCATGGCCGAGGAGATCGACACGCCCGGCGAGGGCCAGGTGAAGGCGCTGATCACCGTGGCCGGCAACCCGGTGCTGTCGGCCCCCGACGCCGGCCGCCTCGATGCCGCCCTGCCGCTGCTCGAGGCGATGATCTGCATCGACAACTACCTGAACGAGACCACCCGCCACGCCCACGTGATCCTCCCGGGGCTCTCCCAGCTCGAGCAGCCGCACTGCGACGAGGCCATCTGGGGCTTCGCCACCCGGGCCGTCGCCCGCTGGTCACCGGTGATCTTCGAGCCGCCCGAGCGCCCCC
The DNA here is from genome assembly GCA_945957335.1 of uncultured Actinomycetes bacterium. Lineage (GTDB taxonomy): Bacteria > Actinomycetota > Acidimicrobiia > Acidimicrobiales > Acidimicrobilacustridaceae > CAMFLJ01. Next base: position 1,091 of record CAMFLJ010000313.1, read on the forward strand.
ACGAGTGGGAGATCTGCATCACCCTGGGGGCGATCCTCGGCGGCATGAAGGCCGACGAGGTCGACGCCGCCGCCATCGCCGCGTTCGACGACGAGAGTTACCTCGCCCGCGCCGCCCGCCACGGCGTCGACGGCACCGCCGTCGAGAGCTGGGATCTCAGCGGGCCGGACCGCTTCGTCGACCTCACCTTCCGGGTCAGCACCTACGGCGACCGCTACGGCGAGAACCCCGGCGGGCTCACCCTCGACGAGGTGAAGCGCCACCCTCACGGCCTCGACCTCGGCCCGTCGTCGACCCCGCTCGACGACATCCTGCGCACCTCCTCGGGCGACATCGAGCTCGCCCACGACGACATCCTCGGCGACCTCGAGCGGCTCGACCGGCGCATGGCCGAGCCCCACCCCGACCTCGTGCTGATCGGGCGCCGCCACGTGCGCTCGAACAACTCGTGGCTCCACAACCTCCCCGCCCTGGTGAAGGGCCGAGACCGCTCGACCCTGCTGGTCCACCCCGACGACGCCGCCCGCCACGGCGTGGCCGACGGCGACCGGGTGCGCCTCACCACCAGCGCCGGCGAGGTCGACGCCACCGTCGAGGTGTCCGACGAGCTCGTGCCCGGGGTGATCAGCCTCCCCCACGGCTGGGGCCACGACCGGCCCGGCACCCGCACCTCGGTGGCGTCGGCCCGGCCCGGCGCCAACACCAACGTGCTCATCCCGCCGACGGCGCTCGACGAGCCCTCGGGCAACGCTGCGGTCAACGGCGTGCCGGTGTCGCTCGCCCGGATCTGAACTCGGGTTCCAGTCGCTCCGCCCACCGGCGGTAGCCTCCGGCGAGCGGTGCAGGCGCACCGACCGCATCGAGGGGAACGGGTGGTGGCAGAGCAGTCGGGTGGTGTCGCGAGCGGTGTCGGCGCGCCCTCCGGCGACGGATCGCCCATGTCGCTGCGGCAGCGGGCGTTCGTGCTCGTGCTGTGTGCACAGGTGGCCAGCGGCATCGTCGGTGGCGCCGCCCCGCTGGCCCTGCCCGCCATCCGCGAGGCCTTCGACACCGGCAGCGCCGCAATCCAGTGGTACGCCGCGCTCTACTCCCTCGGCTTCGCCCTGGTGCTCATCCTGGCCGGCCGCATCGGCGACCTGTTCGGCACCCGGCGCCTGTTGCTCGTCGGCTACGCCACGTTCATCGTGAGCATCATCGGCAGCGCGATCGCCCCGTCGATCGGGGTGCTGCTGGCGTTCCGCCTGCTGCAGGGCGTCGGCGCCGGGATCATGGCGCCGCAGCTGTCGGCGATGGTCCAGCGCACGTTCCAGGGCCACGACCGCACCCGGGCCTTCGGTGTGTTCCTGATGGTCGCCGGCGGCTCGTTCATGGTCGGCCAGCTGGTGTCGGGCGCGCTCATCACCGCCGACGTGTGGGGCCTGAGCTGGCGGTGGGTGTACCTGCCCTCGATCCCGTTCGCCATCGTCACCTTCGTGGTGGCGGCCCGCATGCTGCCGCCGACCCCACCCGGGCAGGCCGGGCGCCTCGACCTGATGGGCGCGGTGATCCTGTGCGGCGCGTCGTTCCTGTTGATGTTCCCGATCATCCAGGGCCGCAGCGCCGGGTGGCCGGCGTGGATCCTGGTGATGCTCGTCGTCTCTGTGCCCGCCTACCTCGGCTTCCTCGCCTACGAGAAGCGCCTCATCGGCAGGGGTGGCGACCCACTCGTCGACCCGACGCTCTTCCGCATCCGCAGCTTCGGCGTGGGCAACCTCATCACCGTGGTGGTGGCCCTGCTCGGCTACGCGGCGCCGATCTACCTGATCCTCACGATCCAGTCGGGCTTCGACAAGACCGCGCTCGACGCGGCGCTCCTCACCGCCCCGATGCCGTTCCTCAACATGTTCGGGTCGCTGGCCTCGGCGCCCCTCGTGCGGCGCTTCGGCCGCGGCGCGCTGATGATCGGCGGCGCCCTGGTGGGGCTGGCCGCCATCCTCGTGCTCGCCGCCACGCGGGGCGGGTCCGGTTCGGTGCAGGCGTGGCACCTCGTGCCCGGCATCGGCCTCACCGGCTTCGCCGTGGGCGTGGTGATGGCAGCCGCCACCTCCATCGTGCTGCTCGAGGTGCCACCACGGGTGGCCGGCAGCGCAGCCGGTGTGCAGTCGACCAGCCTCCAGCTGGCCGGATCGATGGGCATCGCCTTCTTCGGCCTGGTCTTCTACGGCACGATCGGCGAGTCGACCGAGCTGTCGAGCTACCTCGACGCCATCGACAACGTCCAGTGGATCGTGCTCGGGTTCGCGGTCGTCCAGGTGCTCATCTCGTTCCTGATGCCGCGGCACAAGCCGTCACGCGACGACGAGCTCACGCCCTTCGACCCCGAGATGGCCGTGCTCCCCGACTTCCACGGCGAGGCCGACCCGGCCCCCGTCAGCTGACGCCGGTCAGGTGACGGCGTCGGCGGTGCCGCCGTCGAAGCGGAGGTGGGCGCCGTTGAGGTGCCAGCTCGGCTCGCCCACGACCATCGCCACGAAGCGGCCGACGTCGTCGGGGAACGGCACTCGCCCCGACGGGTTGGGCATGACCTCGTCGAGCACCATCCGCTCGACGGTGGCCCAGTCGGTGGCGAGGCCCCGGCGGGCGGCGCGCTCGGTGAAGCGCTCGACCATCTCGGGCGTGGCGATCACACCGGGGCTCACGCAGTTCACGGTGATGCCGGTGCCGGCGAGGTGCTTGGCGAGGCTCACCGTGATGGAGGGCAGCGCCCCCTTGGCGGCGTAGTACTCGGGGATGCGGTCGCCGGGCCGGGTGGCCCCGACGGTCGACACGAACACGACCCGCCCCCAGCCCCGTGCCCTCATGCCGGGCACCACCGCGTTGGTCACGCGCACGCCCGACACCACGTTGGTGTCGTAGCTGGCGTGCCAGCTGGGCCCGTCGGAGGCGTCCCAGGTGGTGCCGTCGGCGACGCCGTAGTTGTTGACGAGGATGTCGACGCGGTCGGTGACGGCGTCGACCGAGCGCACGAGCTCGGCCGCCCCGTCGTCGGTGCGGATGTCGCCGTGCACCGCGTGCACAGAGCCCCCTGACGCGGCGATGCCGGACACGACCTCGTCGGTCGTGCCCGGCTCGAGGCCGTGGACCAGCACGGTGGCGCCCTCGGCGGCGAGGGCCCGGGCGATGCC